>NZ_JACNDD010000183.1:0-12147 GCF_017351395.1 Pseudomonas sp. FW305-28 | reverse complement strand
GGCCGATGAGTCCGGCGAGAAACGCTTGGTGGGCTATGTCATTGCCCAGCCGGCGGTTACGTTGAGCGTGGCCGGGTTGCGCGAGCAATTGTCCGCGACCCTGTCTGAGTACATGGTGCCTGCGGCGTTCGTGATGTTGTCGGCGTTCCCGTTGACACTCAACGGCAAGGTGGACCGCAAGGCGCTGCCGGCGCCGGACGCCGAGGCTTACGCGAGCCAGGCCTACGCGGCGCCCCAGGGCGAGACCGAACAGGTCTTGGCCGGTATGTGGGCCGAGTTGTTGAAAGTGGAGCGGATCGGTCGCCACGATCACTTCTTCGAGCTGGGTGGCCACTCGCTGCTGGCGGTGACGCTGATCGAACGCATGCGCCAGGCCGGCTTGAGCGCCGACGTGAGGGTGCTGTTCAGCCAGCCAACCTTGGCCGCACTGGCCGCGGCGATTGGCAGCGGCAGGGAAGTCCGCGTGCCGGCGAACCTGATTCCTTTGGACTGTGAACACATCACCCCGGACTTGTTGCCCTTGATCAACCTGTCCCAGGAGGCCATCGACCGCCTCGTCGCCACCGTTCCCGGTGGTGCGCGCAACGTGCAGGACATCTACCCGTTGGCGCCATTGCAGGAAGGCATCCTCTATCACCACCTGGCCGCCGAGCAGGGCGACCCCTATGTGTTGCAATCGCAATTCGCCTTCGACAACCGTGAGCGCCTCGATGCCTTCATCGGCGCACTGCAAGTGGTGATCGATCGCCACGACATCTTGCGCACCAGTGTGGTCTGGGAAGGCTTGGATGAGCCGGTGCAAGTGGTCTGGCGCCAGGTGGTGCTGGCGCCGCAGTGCATCGTTCTCGATGCCACGGCCGGCGACATCGCCACGCAATTGGCCAGCCGTTTCGATGCGCGTCACAGTCGCCTGGATTTGGGCCGGGCACCGTTGTTGCACCTGGCTTACGCCCGGGACGAGGCCCAGGATCGCTGGGTCGCGATCCTGTTGTTCCATCACATGGCCCTGGACCACACCGCCCTGGACGTGATGCAGCATGAAATGCAAATGCACCTGCTGGGCCAGGACGAACACCTGGTCGCATCGGTGCCGTACCGCAACTACGTGGCCCAGGCCCGCCTGGGGACGAGTGAACAGGAGCACGAAGCGTTTTTCCGCGACATGCTTGGCGATATCGACGAGCCGACGCTGCCATTCGGCCTGGCCCAGGTTCAAGGCGACGGGCACGGCATCGAAGAAACGAAGGTGTTTGTCGATGACGCCCTGAGCCAGCGCCTGCGCACGCAAGCCCGCCAGCTGGGTGTCAGTGCCGCCAGCCTGGTCCATTTGGCCTGGGCCCAGGTCCTGGCCGTGGCGTCGGGCCAGGAGAACGTGGTGTTCGGCACGGTCCTGCTGGGCCGGATGCAAGGCGGCGACGGCGCCGATCGGGCCCTGGGCATGTTCATCAACACCTTGCCGATCTGCGTGCCCGTGAATGAGCAAAACGTGCGGGACGCGGTGAAGACCACCCACGCGCGGCTGACCGGGTTGCTGGGCCATGAGCATGCTTCCCTGGCGTTGGCCCAGCGCTGCAGTGAGGTGGCCTCGCCAGCGCCGCTGTTCAGTGCGCTGCTGAACTTCCGCCACAGTTCGCTGCAGGTGACGGATGAGGGTTTGTCGGCCTGGAACGGCATGCAAATGTTGTCCAGCGAGGAACGTACCAACTATCCGCTGACGCTGAACGTCGATGACCTGGGCGAAGGCTTCAGCCTGACGGTGCAGGTCGAGTCCCGGATCGGGGCGCAACGTATCTGTGACTATGTGCAGGTGGCCCTGCAGAGCCTGGTTGATTCCTTGGAGCACGCGCCGCAAACGGCGGTGCACAACCTCGCGGTATTGCCATCGGCCGAACGCAAGCACCTGTTGGAAACCTGGAATGCGCCAGAGGCGACGTATGCCCACGACGCGCTGATCCATCGCCAGTTCGAGGCCCAGGTCGCGACGCAATCCGACGCGGTGGCGGTGGTGTTCGAGGATCAGGTTCTGACCTACGGCGAACTCAACGCCCAGGCCAACCAGCTCGCCCATCGCTTGTTGTCGCTGGGCATTCGCCCGGATGACCGGGTCGCGATCTGTGTCGAACGCGGCTTGGACATGCTTGTCGGCCTGTTGGGGATCTTGAAGTCGGGTGCCGGCTACGTACCGCTGGATCCGGCTTCCCCGGCGGAACGCATCGCCTACATGCTCGAGGACAGTGCCCCCGTGGCGATCGTGGTGCATGCCGCCACCCAGGCGCTGCTGGCCGAAGAGTCGGTACGGCTGATCGAACTCGATAGCCCGGCGTTGCGCAGCCAGTCCACTGCCAACCCGCAAGTACCGGGCCAGACCTCGTCGCAGTTGGCCTACGTGATCTACACCTCCGGCTCCACCGGGTTGCCCAAGGGCGTGATGGTCGAGCACCGCAACGTCGCACGATTGTTTTCGGCGACCCAGCCCTGGTTCGAGTTCGGCCAGCAAGACGTCTGGGCACTGTTCCATTCCTTCGCTTTCGATTTCTCGGTCTGGGAAATCTGGGGTGCGTTGATCCATGGCGGACGCCTGCTGGTGGTGCCACAGCTGGTCAGCCGCTCCCCGCAAGACTGCTACGCGCTGCTGTGCCAGGCCGGTGTGACCGTGCTCAACCAGACGCCAAGCGCCTTCCGGCAACTGATCGTGGCCCAGGGCGAAAGCGATCTGCGTCACAGCCTGCGCCAGGTGATCTTTGGCGGTGAAGCGCTGGAAACCGCGATGCTCAAGCCCTGGTACGCCCGTGTAGCCAATGCTGGGACACAGTTGGTGAACATGTACGGCATTACTGAGACGACGGTGCACGTGACCTACCGTCCCCTCGAAGCGGCCGACGCGCAGTTGACGGGCGTCAGCCCCATCGGCAAGCGCATTCCCGACCTGCAACTGTATGTGCTCGACGCCCGGCGCGAGCCGGTGCCGGTAGGCGTGGTGGGTGAGATGTACGTGGGTGGCGCGGGCGTGGCGCGGGGTTACCTGAACCGGCCCGAGTTGACCCAGGAACGCTTTATTGCCGACACCTTCAGCGGGGGGGAAGGGGCACGCCTGTACAGGACCGGCGACCTCGGCCGCTGGCTGGCCGACGGCAGCATCGAATACCTGGGCCGCAACGACGACCAGGTGAAGATCCGCGGTTTCCGCATCGAACTGGGCGAGATCGAAGCGACCTTGGCCGCCTGCGAGGGGGTCAGCGACGCGCTGGTGATAGCCCGTGAAGACGCGCCGGGGGACAAGCGCCTGGTGGGCTATGTCATTGCCGCAGACGGCGCGCAATTGTTAGCCGCTGAGCTGCGTGCGCAATTGCTGGCTTCGCTGGCGGACTACATGGTGCCCAGCGCGTTTGTGGTCCTCGAGGCGTTCCCGCTGACCACCAACGGCAAGCTCGACCGCAAGGCCTTGCCGGCGCCGGATCAGTCGGCAGTGGCGACCCGCGAATACGAAGCGCCGCAAGGCGAGGCTGAGACGGTCATTGCCGCGATCTGGCAAGACCTGCTGGACCTCGAGCGGATCGGCCGTCACGACAACTTCTTCGAACTGGGCGGCCATTCGCTGCTGGCGGTGAAGCTGCTCGAACGCATGCGCCATGTCGGCTTGAGCGCCGACGTGCGGGTGCTGTTCGGCCAACCGACGCTGGCGGCCCTGGCTGCCGCGGTGGGCGGGCACACGGAAGTCGTGGTGCCGGGCAACGCTATCCCGGACGGTTGCACGCGGATCACCCCGCAGATGTTGCCCCTGGCCGACCTGGACCAGGACGCCATCGACCGGATCGTGGCCATGGTCCCGGGTGGCGTGGCAAATGTGCAGGACATCTACGCCCTGGCGCCGTTGCAGGAAGGGATCCTGTATCACCACATCGCCGCCGCCCAAGGCGATCCCTACTTGCAGTACGTGATGTTCGCGTTCGACAGCTTCGCCCATGTGGAACACTTCACCCAGGCGCTGCAAGCCGTCGTCTGCCGTCACGATATCCTGCGCACCGGGGTGCTCTGGGAAGGCCTGGCCGAGCCCGTGCAGGTGGTCTGGCGTGAGGCGCGGCTGGTGGTCGAGTCGGTTGACCTGGATCCGGCGGCCGGGGAGGTTGCCACGCAGTTGCATCAGCGTTTCGACCCTCGGCACTATCGCCTGGACATCCGCCAGGCGCCGCTGATGCGAGTCGCTTATGCGCAAGACCCGGCCAACCAGCGCTGGGTGGGCATGCTGTTGTTCCATCACTTGGTGGACGACGCCACCTCGCTGGCCGTGCTGTCGGCGGAGATCGAGGCGCACATGCTCGGCCAGGCACAACGCCTGCCGGCATCGGTGCCGTATCGCAACTACGTGGCCCAGGCTCGGTTGGGCGTGAGTCGCGAAGCCCATGAACGGTTCTTCCGCGACATGCTCGCCGATGTCGACGAGCCGACGTTGCCGTTCGATTTGCAGGATGTGCAAGGCGACGGCAGCGGCATCGAAGAGGTGCGCCAGGAGGTCGAGGCCGACCTCAGCCGTCGGCTGCGGCTCCAGGCACGTCAGCTCGGAGTGAGCGCGGCGAGCCTGTATCACTTGGTCTGGGCCCAGGTACTGGGCACGGTGTCGGGTCGCGACGACGTGGTGTTCGGCACCGTGTTGGTAGGGCGGATGCAGGGCGGCGAGGGCGCCGACCGTGCACTGGGGATGTTCATCAATACCTTGCCGTTGCGAGTGAGCCTGGGGCAGACCGGTGTCCGTGCCGGTGTGAAAGCGACCCATGCGCGCCTGAGCGCGTTGCTCGGCCATGAGCACGCCTCGCTGGTGCTGGCGCAACGTTGCAGCGGCGTGGAGGCGCCGACGCCGTTGTTCAGTGCCTTGCTCAACTATCGCCATACCGGCGCGGCGGCTTCAGCCGAAGCGCTGTCGGCCTGGGACGGTATCCGGGTGCTCAGTGGTGAGGAGCGGACCAACTACCCGCTGACGTTGTCGGTGGATGACCAGGGCGAGGCGTTCAGCTTCAGCGTCATGACCCCGGCGCGCATTGGTGCGCAGCGGCTTTGCGGTTATGTGCAAGTGGCGCTGGAAGGCCTGATCCAGATGCTTGAGCAGACGCCAGAGGCGCCGTTGCACCAACTGTCGATCCTGCCGCCGAGCGAGCGTTTGAAACTGTTGGCCGAGTTCAATACCGGTGGTGCCGAAGACCCGCAGGAGCAGACCGTTCTCGGGCTGTTCGAAGCCCAGGCCCAACGCACGCCAGACAGCGTGGCCGTCCTGCATGGCGAGCACGCGTTGAGCTATCGCCAGTTGGACGCGCGAGCCAACCAGTTGGCGCATTACCTGCGCAAGCAGGGCGTGCAACCGGATTCGCGCGTGGCGATCTGTGTCCAGCGCAGCGCCGAGATGGTGATCGGCTTGCTCGCGATTCTCAAGGCGGGCGGTGGTTATGTGCCGTTGGATCCGGCTTATCCCGCCGAGCGGATTGCCTACATGCTGGCCGACAGCGAGCCGGCTGCGGTACTGGCCCAGGTAGCGACCCGAGGGCTCTTGTCGCAGGTTCAGGTGCCACTGATCGACCTGGACGACGGTCCATGGCAAGACGAGCCGGAGCATACCCCGCAGGTCACCGGCTTGACGCCGGCCCACCTGGCCTACGTGATCTACACCTCCGGCTCCACTGGCTTGCCCAAAGGGGTGATGGTCGAACATCGCGGCTTGCGCAACCTGCTGGACTGGTACCTCGAAGACCTGGCTTTCCACGCCGGCGACGCAGTGCTGCTGGCGTCCTCCTACAACTTCGACCTGACCCAGAAAAACATCCTCGCACCGCTGATGGTCGGGGCCACCCTGCACCTGGCCGCCGAACCCTTCAACCCCGGCGCCATCGTCGCCCAGGTCGCCGAGGCCGGGATTACCCACCTCAATATGTCGCCCAGCGCCTTCCACGCACTGGTGGACGCCGACCACGGGCAAGCCCTGGCCTGCCTGAAACGGGTGGTCCTGGGGGGCGAGCCGATCCAGGTCGCCATGCTGGAAAAACTCGCCCAGCCACGGCCCACGGTGATCAACAGCTACGGGCCGACCGAGTGCAGCGATGTGGTCGCCTGGTACACCGCCGACAGCGACCTTGAGACCTACCGGCACCAGTCGATCCCCATTGGCCGGCCAGTCCGAAACATGCAATTGCATGTGCTGGACGCCCACGGGCAACTGCTGCCAGTGGGTGTACCCGGCGAGATCCATATCGGCGGTGTCGGTGTGGCTCGCGGTTACCTCAACCTGCCGCAACTCAGCGCCGAACGCTTCATCGCCGACCCGTTCTACGGCAAGGCCGACGCGCGCCTGTACAAGACCGGCGACCTCGGTCGCTGGTTGCCTGACGGCACCCTGCAGTATCTGGGACGCAATGACGATCAGGTGAAGATCCGTGGGTTCCGTATCGAACTGGGCGAGATCGAAGCCAAGCTCGCCCAGCACGACGCGGTGAAGGAGGCTGCGGTGCTGGTCCGTGAGGACGTACCGGGGGAACAACGCCTGGTGGCCTATTTCACCCAATACGCGCCGGGCGAAGCGGCGGACATCGACGCGCTGCGTACCTGGCTGTTGGCCCAACTACCGACCTTCATGGTGCCGGTGGCCTATGTAGGCCTCGACGCCATGCCGCTGACCCCCAACGGCAAGCTCAACCGCAAGGTACTGCCGGCGCCGGACCTGGAGGCTTTCATCACCCGGGGCTACGAAGCCCCCATTGGCGAAACCGAAATCACACTGGCCCAGTTGTGGGCTGAAGTGCTCAACGTAGAGCGCGTAGGGCGTCACGATCACTTCTTTGAACTGGGCGGGCATTCCTTGCTTGCCGTCAGCCTGATGGAGCGGATGCGCCAAGAGGGTCTGGAAGCGGATGTGCGGACGTTGTTCGAGCAGCCCACGCTCTCGGAATACGCGGCAACGACAGAAAAAATGGAGATTGTCCTGTGAGTGTGATCGAACTGTTGGCGACACTAAAAGAAAAAGACGTACAGCTTTCAGTCAAGGGCGATCAGCTCGTGGTACGGGGCCGCAAACAGTCTCTTAGCGAGCCGGCGGTGCTGGCCTTGCTGCGCGAGCACAAAGCCGCGTTGATCGAGTTGATCCAGGCCGGGGAATACGATGACAGCAAGGCTGGCGAAATCGACATCCCAGCCAATGCCATCGCGCCCGGTTGCAGGCATATCACGCCGCAGATGCTGCCACTGGTGACCCTCGACCAGCCGGCCATCGACCGCATCGTGGCCACTGTGCCGGGCGGTGCGGCCAACGTGCAGGACATCTACCCGCTGGCGCCGTTGCAGGAGGGGATTCTTTATCACCACCTGACCGCCACCCAGGGCGATCCCTACTTATTGCAGGCGCACTTCAGCATCTCCCGGCAGGAGCGCCTGACGGATTTTGTCGACGCCTTGCAAAGCGTGATCGACCGCCACGATATCCTGCGCACTGCCATCGTCCGCGAGGGGTTGCAAGAAGCGGTGCAGGTGGTCTGGCGCGAGGCCCGGTTGGGCGTCAAGGACATCAGTGCCGACCTCGCCGAGGGTGACGTCATGGCGCAATTGCAGGCGCGCTTCGATCCTCGACATTATCGCCTGGACGTCAGCCAGGCGCCGCTGTTGCTGCTGGTGGTCGCCGAGGACCCAGCCAAGCAGCGCTGGGCCGCCATGCTGCTGTTCCATCACATGGCCCTCGACCACGCAGCCCTGACGGTTGTGCAGAGTGAAATGCAAGCCTACCTGATGGGGCAGGCCGGGCAATTGCAGCCGGCCGCTCCTTACCGCGACTATGTCGTTCGGACCCGACAGGCTGGCCAGCGCCAGGCTGACGAGAGGTTCTTCCGCCAGATGCTGGGGGACGTCGAGGAGCCGACCTTACCCTTTGGCCAGCAGGATGTGCTGGGCGACGGCAGTGCCATTGAAGAAAGCCACCTGGCACTGGCCCCAGACCTCAGTCGCCGCCTGCGCACGCAGGCACGTCAGCTTGGCGTGAGCGCGGCGAGCATTTTTCACCTGGCCTGGGCGCAGGTGCTCGGCGGTGTATCGGGCCGTGACGACGTGGTGTTCGGCACGGTGATGCTCGGTCGCATGCAGGCCGGTGAAAGCATGACCCGGGCCCTGGGCATGTTTATCAATACCTTGCCGTTACGCGTGGGTGTAGGTGCACAGAGCGTGCGCGATGGGGTGAAAAGCACCCACGCCGGGTTGAGCAGCCTGCTCAGTCACGAATACGCCTCCCTGGCCCTGGCGCAACGTTGCAGCGGCGTGGCGGCGCCGGCGCCGCTGTTCAGCGCGCTGCTGAACTACCGTCACAGCGCCAGCGCGGCGCATACCCCCGCGGCTGACGTCAGCCTGGCCTGGGACGGGATGGAGGCCCTGGGCGCGGAAGAACGCACCAACTACCCACTGATCCTCTCGGTGGACGATTTCTCCGATGACTTCGCCTTGTCGGTGCAAGCCACTGCGCTGATCGGCGCGCAACGCATCGGCGATTACATGCAGGCAGCCGTTGAAAACCTGGTCACCGCCTTGGAGTCTGCGCCCGGAGTGATGCTCAACAGCCTGTCGTTCCTGCCAGAATCGGAGCGTGAACGGGTGCTGCTGTCGTTCAACGACACCGACCTTGATTATCCGCGGGAACAACCGATTCATGCCTTGTTCGAGGCCCAGGCCGAGGCGCGCCCGGACGCGCCGGCAGCGGTACAGGGTGGGCAAGTCCTGACTTACCGCGAACTGGACAGCCAAGCCGGGCGTCTGGCCAGGCATCTGCTCGACCTTGGCCTGCAAGCGGGTCAAACCGTGGCGATCCTGCTGCCGCGCTCGCTCGATCTACTGGTCAGCCAGTTGGCCGTCCTCAAGTGCGCGGCGGTGTACTTGCCACTGGACATCAACGCGCCCGGCGAGCGCCAGCAGTTCATGATCGAGGACAGTCACGCCGTACTGGCCTTGACCCACAGCCGCGAAGCCTTGGCGGCGGATGTGCGTCGGGTGGACCTGGACAGTGTCGACCTTCCCGAGCCGGCGGCCCATTACAGCCAGCAACCCGCATCGAGCGAAGCGCCGGCCTACATCATGTACACCTCAGGTTCCACGGGGACGCCCAAGGGCGTGCTGGTGCCACATCGGGCCATCAGCCGGCTGGTGATCAATAACGGTTATGCCGACTTCAACCAGCAGGACCGGGTGGCCTTCGCCTCCAATCCGGCCTTCGACGCCAGCACACTGGAAGTCTGGGCACCGTTGCTCAACGGCGGTTGCGTCGTTGTGGTCGACCAGGACGTGCTGTTGTCCCAGGAACGCTTGCACAGGCTGTTGCTCGAGCAAGCGGTGAATGTGTTGTGGATGACGGCGGGGCTGTTTCACCAATATGCCGACCGCCTGATGGACGTGTTCGCCCAGTTGCGCTACTTGATTGTCGGGGGCGATGTGCTGGACCCCGCGGTGATCGCCCGCGTCCTGCAGGACGGCGCGCCGGCCCATCTGCTCAACGGCTACGGCCCGACGGAAGCGACGACGTTCTCGACCACCTACGAAATCCAGGCCATTGGCGACGGCAGCGTCCCGATTGGCCGGCCCTTGGGCAACACCCGGGTCTACATCCTCGATGCGCAGCAGCGACCCGTGCCCCAAGGCGTGGCCGGCGAGCTGTATATCGGCGGCCTGGGGGTCGCCAAAGGTTACTTGAACCGACCGGACCTGACCGCCGAGAAATTCCTTCTCGACCCGTTCAGCCAGAACGCCCAGGCCCTGATGTACCGCACCGGCGATCTCGGACGCTTCCGGGAGGACGGCAATATCGAGTACCTGGGCCGCAACGACGGCCAGGTGAAGATCCGCGGCTTCCGCATCGAACCGGGGGAGATCGAAGCCCGCCTGGGGCAACACGCTGCGGTGAAAGAGGCGACGGTGCTGGTGCGTGAAGACGTTCCCGGCGAAAAACGCCTGGTGGCTTATTTCACCTTGCATTCAACGGATGACAGCGCGGACATCGAAGCCCTGCGCGCGCACCTGCAAAGCCGCTTGCCGGACTATATGGTGCCGGCCGCCTACGTGCGGCTCGATGCCCTGCCGCTGACCCCCAACGGCAAGCTCGACCGCAAGGCCCTGCCGGTGCCGGATCAGGCGTCGATCGTTACCCGGGGCTACGAAGCCCCACTGGGCGACACCGAAATCACCCTGGCTCGCCTCTGGCAGCAAGTCCTTAACGTCGAGCGGGTGGGACGCCACGATCATTTCTTCGAATTGGGCGGCCATTCCTTGCTCGCCGTCAATCTGATCGAACAGATGCGCCAGGTCGGCTTGAGTGCCGATGTCCGTGTGCTGTTCGGCCAGCCGACCCTTGCGGCACTGGCCGCGGCGGTGGGGGGCGGCAATGAGGTCGAGGTGCCGGTCAACGGCATCACCCCCGATTGTGAACGGATCACCCCGCAGATGCTGCCGCTGGCGACATTGACCCAAGAGGCGATCGACCGGATCGTTGCCGCGGTGCCGGGTGGTGTGCCCAACGTGCAGGACATCTACCCGCTGGCACCGTTGCAGGAAGGTATTCTCTATCACCATGTCTCGGCACAGCAGGGCGATCCCTACGTGTTGCAGGCGCTGTTCGCCTTCCAGGAAAAGGCACGCCTCGATGCCTTCGCCCAGGCCCTGCAAGGGGTCATCGACCGGCACGACATCCTGCGCACCTCGATCATGTGGGAGGGGCTGGAGCAGCCGATACAGGTGGTCTGGCGCAAGGCGCTGTTGAGCGTCGAGCAACTGCAGCTGGACACGTCGGACGCCGATGCCGTGACCCAGCTGCATGCACGTTACGACTCTCGTCATCATCGCCTGGACATTCGCCAGGCCCCGCTGATGTGCCTGCGTTATGCCCATGACCCGGTCAACCAGCGCTGGGTGGCGATGTTGCTGTTCCACCACATTGCCCTGGACCATACCGCGCTGGAGGTGGTGCAGCAGGAAATGCAGGCGCACCTGCTCGGCCAGGCCGGACAATTGGCCGCCGCGCTGCCGTACCGCAACTATGTGGCCCAGGCGCGCCTGGGTGTCAGCGAGGCAGAACACGAGGCGTTTTTCCGCGAGATGCTCGGTGATGTCGACGAGCCGACCCTGCCCCTGGGGTTGCAACAGGTGCAGGGTGACGGTCGCGGCATCGAGGAGGCCAAGCTGGAAGTGGACGCCGTTTTGAGCCACCGCTTGCGGGCGCAGGCGCGGCAGCTCGGGGTGAGTGCGGCGAGCCTGCATCATTTGGCTTGGGCGCAGGTGCTGGGGCGCCTGTCCGCACGGGAGGACGTGGTGTTCGGCACGGTCCTGATGGGGCGGATGCAGGGCGGCGAGGGCGCTGACCGGGTCCTTGGCATGTTCATCAACACCTTGCCGCTGCGGGTCAACCTGGATGAGCAGGGTGCCCGCGCGGGAGTCAAGACCACCCATGGGCGACTGACTGCATTGCTCGGTCACGAACACGCTTCGTTGGCCCTGGCGCAACGTTGCAGCCGCGTCGCCGCACCGGCCCCGTTGTTCAGTGCGCTGCTGAACTACCGACACAGCGCGACCGGTTCGGCTTCAGCCGAGGCCATGAGCGCCTGGCAGGGCATGGAAATCCTGAGCAACGAAGAGCGGACCAATTACCCGCTGACCCTATCGGTGGATGACCTGGGTGATGGCTTCATGCTGAGCGCCCTGGTAGTGCAGGGCATTGGTGCGGCGCGCATCTGCGCCTACATGCACACGGCCCTGGAAAGTCTGGTGCAGGCCCTCGAACACGCGCCCCAGACGCCACTCAACCGACTGGAGATCCTGCCGCAAAGCGAACGTAACCAGCTACTGGAGGATTTCAACGCCACCCAGCGCACCTATCCACATGAGCAAACCGTCCTGGCGCTGTTCGAGGCTCAGGCCACGTACCTGCCGCAGGCGATTGCAGCGGTGCATGGACAGCGGCAAGTGAGCTACGCGCAGTTGAACGAGCAGGCCAACCACCTGGCCCATCACCTGATCGGCCTTGGCGTGCAACCGGACGACTGCGTGGCGATCCTGTTGCCACGCTCCATCGAGCTGCTGGCCAGCCAATTGGCGATCCTCAAGTGCGCGGCGGCCTACGTGCCGCTGGACCGCAACGCCTCCCTGGAG
>NZ_JACNDD010000182.1:0-12230 GCF_017351395.1 Pseudomonas sp. FW305-28 | reverse complement strand
TTTTCAGGCTGGAAATAGACTAGCGCCATGCTTTATTTTGGTGCATGCTTTTTTTAATGAAAAACGCGGGCTTTTCATTAAAATTTATACTTTTAACCGGGGAAAACGCACATGGATCGTATAGACGTCAAAATCCTGGGTAAGGTACAGGACTGTGGTCGCATTTCCATCACAGAGCTTTCCAAGCACGCGGGGCTTTCTATTCCTGCCACCAATGACAGGTTGCGCAAACTTGAAGACTCCGGGGTCATCAAGGGCTATTGCGCGCAGTTAGATCCAACCAAGCTGGGGTATGGCATATCGGCTGTCGTCGGCATCACCACCCTCAAGCCGGCGAAAGCCAAATTGATAGCGACACTCACCGACATACCCGAAGTCGTCGAGTGCCTGCACATCACGGGGAATGACTCCTATCTGATCCGCATCTACGCCCGATCCATGGCTGAGATCGAGGACATTATTGCGAAAATCAATGCGTACGGTGAGACCCGAACCAGCATTGTCCTGTCCATTCCTATCGAGAGAAGAAAACTCGCCCCGTGAGTCAGGGCGCCTGTCGGGCAGGGGCGGGGAGTCGATCGACGAGGTCGCTCCCTGGCCATGGGCGTCCGGTCTAGCTCTGGCACGGGTGGGGATGCTTATAGAAAGATGGCGATAACGCTACAAAACCTTTTAACCCTCAAGGCTGTGCACCAGGTTTTCAATCGCTTCCAGGGCGGCCTCATCCGGTGGCTCCGGTGCCGGATGTGCGTTGCGCATCTGGTACGCGAGACGGTATTCACTGGGCGTGCAACTGGCGTATTGCTTGAAGGCGCGAGCGAAGTAGGACGGGTCCTTGAAGCCGGCCTCGTAGCCGATGCTGGTGATGGGCATCTGGCTGTTATCGAGCAACTCCTTGGCGAAGCTCATGCGTTTGTTCAGCACGTAGTCGGTGAAGCCGAGGCCATTGGCCTCCTTGAACACCCGGCTGAAACGAAACGTCGTCATACCGCAACGCTTGGCCAGGTCGCGCTGATCGATGCTGTCGCGAAAATGCTGGTCGATGTACAGCATGATGTGGCTGAGAGCCTGGTGCTTCTGGTGCCCGGCGGTCAGGCGAATGCTGTCCGGCAGGGTCGGGGAGTGGTCGATCTGCGAGGTCTTTGCCCGGCCATTGGCATTGCGGCGCAGCTCGCACAGTTGCACCACGGCGGTGAGGTAGCGCTTTTTCTCGGCGGCGGACAAGGGCAGCACCATGTATTCCCAGACGCTGGAGCGCATGGCCCAGACCGCCAGCTCTTCGGAGTGCTGCACGGTGAACATGGTGATGGGCGTGCCAGGAACGGTTCGTTTGATCTCCAACAGGCGTCGCAGGCCCGGTGTGTCCGGGCGGTCGAAATGGATGCAGATCATGTCGACCTGTTCCGCGCCGGGCAGCATGGCGTTTTTGGCCAGCGTGCAGTCGCACGTGTCCTGGAACAGGGAGACGAGTTCCTGGGTGGACCGGTCATGAGTCAGATCGACCCATAACAGCTTTGGCTTTGCAGTCGGATTGGACGCCATAGGACGACTACCCACAGGTGCTTGCTGCCCTTTAGCTAGCAGTA
The DNA here is from genome assembly GCF_017351395.1 of Pseudomonas sp. FW305-28. NCBI lineage: Bacteria > Pseudomonadati > Pseudomonadota > Gammaproteobacteria > Pseudomonadales > Pseudomonadaceae > Pseudomonas > Pseudomonas sp. FW305-28. Next base: position 10,644 of record NZ_JACNDD010000182.1, on the reverse strand, counting down.
TTGTCACTGTGCCATCATTTCGCCGAATAAATTTTTATAAAAGTCCGATCGTTTAGCGCCATCCGTCGTCATGGGACGCCCGTTCGCACTGTCCCAGTGCTGGATTTCCCGCCCCGGCGCCTGTCCTGTCCGGCGCAAAAAAATCCTAGCGATGTGCAAAATCCTCCTAACGGCACTGACCACCTGCTGACTAGGGTTGCATCAGGCAGTTCGCAATGTACTGCCCTTGATAAAACAACCCGATGAGGTGTGCGAAATGACTCTTCAAACAATCAAGGCTTCGGTGCTGAAGTTCGCCAAAGATGAAGATGGCCTGACCATTGTGGAATACGCCGTGGCCGGTGGGTTGATCACCGTGTTGGTGGCCGCCGCGTTTGTGCTTCTGGGCGGTGCCGTGAACACCAAGATCCGTGCGCTGTGCCAGGCGGTCAACGGCAACGTTGCCTGCTGACAGCGGCGACTTGCAGTGAAGGGGGCACGGTCACTTTCAAGGAAAACCGCTTGCGACTCTTATGCAGTGAGTACAACGAATCAATCAAATGGACTTCGCGCTGTCCCCTCCAATCAAGTTCGTAACAGTACTTCTGACCCGCGTGAGGTTCATGAAATGACTCTCCAGACAATAAGCAACTCGATCAGCAAGTTCGCCAAAGATGAAGACGGTCTGACCATCGTTGAATACGCGGTGGCGGGAGGCTTGATCACGGTGTTGGTAGCGGCGGCCTTCGTCCTTCTGGGCGGCGCCGTGGATACCAAGATCCGGGCACTGTGCCAGGTCGTCAATAGCAACGTCGCCTGCTAACGAAAATCCCCCCAGGGAGACGCATCATGTCCATGGAACTGCTGGTGTCGACGGTACTGCTGCTAGGACTGCTGGGTGTGGCGGTGGTGAGCGATCTGCTTCGCCACCGTATCCCCAACACATTGGTCCTGTTGGGCCTTGCTCTGGGCTTGGCCGGCCAGGTGTATACCGGCGGGATCGGTGGCCTGGGCGACAGCCTGTTGGGTATGCTGATCTGCTTCGCGCTGTTCCTGCCCATGTACGCCGTCGGTGGCATGGCCGCCGGTGACGTCAAGCTGATGACCATGGTCGGCAGCTTCCTGCCTTTTCATTACGCACTGTGGGCGGCGCTGTTCAGCCTGATCGCCGGCGGTGTGTGCGGTTTCCTGATCGTCCTGGCCCGCGGCCAACTGCTCCAGACCCTGGGACGCTACTGGTTGATTGTACGAGCCCAGGCCTATCTGGCGCCGACTTCGGATGAAGTGGCGGGCAAACCCTTTCCCTATTCGATTGCGATCCTGATCGGCACTTTGAACAGCGTCTACTGGCAACTGGTTGCCGGCGGCTGGGGAGTCTAGTCATGCACGTCATCAACGATAGCGATGCCTACCCCAGCGAACGGGAAGCGGTACAACGCCTGGCACCCCAGCCATGCACCATTCGCGACACAGGCCTGACCGACAGTTTCCTGGGTGAACTGGTGTGCAAGCATTTGCATGACGCCGGTGTGCTGGACATGTCGCGGCTGGTGGAGCGCCTGGCGCTGACCGGCGCGGTGTTGGAGGAAGTCCTGGCGTTCCTGCGCAAGGACGGTCGTGTCGAAGTGCTGGGCCAGTTGGGGCAAACCGGTGGGCAGACGCTGCGTTATGGCCTCACCGAGCGCGGCCGCAGTTCGGCCCGTGATGCCCTGGCCCGCAGTGGCTACATCGGCGCGGCGCCGTTCCCGGTGAGTACTTATCGCTCGCTGATCAAGATCCAGACCATCCACCACGGTCGCATCACCGCCAAGGACATGAACCAGGCCTTGGCCGGCCTGGTGCTGAGCCAAGGCATGCTCGACCAGTTGGGCGTCGCCCTGAATTCCGGGCGGGCGATCATGATCTACGGGCCGGCGGGCACGGGTAAAACCTATGTCAGCAGCCGATTGATCCGGCTGTTCGCCGAGGCCATCTGGGTGCCCCATGCCATCGTCATCAACGAGTCGGTGATCGAGATCTACGACCCGCAGGTGCACCAGCGCCTGGACGACAATGGCCAAGCGAACAACCTGATGCTCAACGAAGGCATCGACCGCCGGCTGCTGTGCTGCAAACGCCCGATCGTCATCACCGGCGGCGAGCTGAGCATGGAGCAGTTGGACGTGCGCTACGACCCGTTCACCCGGCAATACCAGGCGGCGCTGCAGCTCAAGGCCAGCAACGGCCTGTTCATCATCGATGACATGGGGCGCCAGCGCATGGCCCCCGCTGAGTTGCTCAATCGCTGGATCGTGCCCATGGAGGAAAAGCGCGATTTCATCAACCTGGGTGGCGGTCGGCATTGCGAGCTGCCGTTCGACCTGGTGCTGGTGTTTTCCACCAACCTCAATCCCCTCGAACTGGCCGACGAGGCTTTTCTGCGGCGCATTGGCTACAAAGTGCAGTTCGGCTACCTCAAGCCCGAGGATTACGAACGCATCTGGCGCCAGGAGTGCGAGCGCCTGGGCATCCCGTATGACCCGCTGTTGGTGCGCTATGTCCTGCAGCGGTTGTATGCAAGCGAAGGCATGCCGCTGGTGCCTTGTCATCCTCGTGACCTGTTGAACATGGCGCTCGACCGCCAGCGTTACCTGGGCGGTTCCGGCCCGCTGTTGCCGCAAGAGCTGGAATGGGCCTGGCACAACTACTTCGTTCAGCTCGACTTCCTTTGATCTGGAGATACCGACATGAGCTCTCGTACGCTTCCGCTGATAGGCGTTTCCCTGGTAATGGGCCTTGGTGCCGCATGGATGGCTGACGCCTGGCTGAGCGCGCGACTCAACGCGTCTCCCGATGATCATTTGCGAAGCGTGGTGGTCGCCACGGTGGAAATCCCCTTCGGGCAAATGGTCGAGGCCCAGCAAGTCACCACGGTGCGCATGCCCATGGACACGATCCCGGACGACGCTTTCGATGCCAGCGAACAGGCCGTGGGCAAGATCGCCACCTTCGACATTCTGCGCGGCGACATCGTGCGGGGCGCGCGTCTGAGTGAGCACTTGGGCGGCAGCACCCTGGCTTCGCTGATCGCGCCGGACAAACGCGCCATTTCGGTCCGCGTGGATGATGTGGTCGGCGTGGGGGGCTTTCTCTTGCCGGGCAACCGGGTCGATGTATTGGCGACCAAGACCACCAGCGCCGGCAGTAACAGCGCCACGTCCCGGACCATCCTGGAAAACCTGCGGGTGCTGGCGGTGGACCAGACGGCGGGCACCGACAAGACCCAGCCGGTGGTGGTGCGGGCCGTGACCCTGGAAATGTCGGCCACCGAAGCCGAAGCGCTGGTCACGGCGCAAACCGAAGGCAAGCTGCAATTGGCCTTGCGCAACCCGTTGAACCTGGAGAAGAAGGCCGTGGCCGTTGCGCCGCCAGCCCCTGCGCCGGTCATGGCCATGGCGGCCGCCCCGGTGCCAAAACCTGTGGTGCAACGCAGTGCCAAGCCGCAAGGCGGGGCGATCACGCTGATCCGCGGCGTTGAAAGCAGCGTGATCAATGTCCGCTGAATGACGCCTCCATGCCAGGCCCGTCCGGGCCGTGGCGATGCCGATCCTCAAACGTTGTAGATGAGGGCTCGATGATGAATGCCAATATCCGGCGCCAGGGAGGGGCGGTGAGTGTACTGATGGTGATCGCGCTGGTGGCGATTTCCATGATGGCGGCCTTGGCCCTGGATGGCGGGCACATGCTGCTGAACAAGACGCGCCTGCAAAATGCGGTGGATGCCGCGGCCTTGGGCGGCGCCAAGACCCTGAGCCAGGTGAGTGGCGGCATCAACATGGCCAGCACCACCCGCGCGGCGGCCCTGGACACGCTGAACAGAAATGCCAACGCCGCCGGCAACACCGAACTGGCCACCGCGGTCGCCGGCAACCCGGGCGCGTTTGCCGTGGTGGAACTGTCCAGCAGCGTCTACGGCCCGTTCTCCTATCCCGGGCCTGCCGATGCCAAATACGTGCGGGTGTCGGTGTCCAGTTATCAATTGAACGGTTTTTTCTGGAGTTTCGTGCAAACGATGGGCAGCGCCGGCTTGGGCAACAAGCGCGTGGCGGCGATTGCCACGGCAGGTCCCAGCCCCACCTCGCCTTGTGACCTGGCACCGTTGATGGTGTGTGGCGATCCCACTCAATACAACCCTGGCGCCGGCAACTTCTGGGGCTACCAATTTGGCGACCTGGAGGTCTTGAAAACGGCGGCGGGGAACACATCGCCCATTGGGCCGGGCAATTTCCAATTGCTGGATTTCGGCTCAGGCGGCAGTGCAGTCCGGGAGGACCTGGCCGGCGGTGGCTCGGTTTGCCGCAGTGTCGGGAGCAACGTCCAGACGGCGCCGGGGAATAAAGCCGGTCCTACTTCCCAAGGCTTGAACACGCGCTTCGGTATCTACAATGGTCCGGTCAGTTCTTCGGACTACCCACCGGACCTGGTCACGGCGTCAGGCACTCCGGCGATCACCTACAACGATGCGCTCTCCCAGGCGCAGTACAAAGGCCAGTCCGTCACCTCGAGCAACGGCGATCTGTCGGCGGGCGGCGAGGCGATACAGGACTACAACGACTGGCGGGCCAAGGTCGCCGCCTGTGTGGCGGGAGGCGCCAGCGGTTGCCAAAGCAACGGGGTTTTCGAGCGTCGGATGTTGAAGATCGTGATTGGCGATTGCGCCGGGAAACTGAGCGGCTCGACGTCGATTCCAGTCTTGGGGTTCGGCTGCTACTTCGTCGTGCAGCCAGTGGACGGCGGTGGTTCGGAGTCCATCATCTTTGGCCAGTTCGTCCAGGAGTGCGAAGGCGACAACGTACCCGGTCCTACACCCTCCACCGATGCCGGCCCGCAGATCATCCAGCTCTACAAAACCTATCTCAACGGCAGCGGCACTCCGAGCACCGACTCGTAGGAGGCGTCATGGGACTTTCTCAGTTCAAACCCGCGCAAGCCCAGCAAGGCGTGGCGCTGGTGGAGTTCACCCTGGTGCTGCCGTTGTTGCTGTTATTGCTGCTGGCCTTCGGCGAGTTCGGCCGCATGCTCTACCAGTACAACGTGCTGTTGCAGGCCAGCCGCGATGCCGACCGCTTCGTCGCCAGCCAGGCCTGGAACTCCACCCTTGGCACTGTCGCCTTGGGCAGCACGCTCCTGACCCAGACGAAAAACGTCGCGGTGTATGGCGTGCCCAGCGCGACGGGAACCGCCGTGGTGTCAGGCTTGACCACGGCGAATGTGCAGGTCGCCGCCGAGGGTATCGACCATGTGCGCGTCACCATTACCTACACCTTCTGCCCGGTGATTGGCGCGGGCAACTGCGCGGGTTCGATCCCAGGTTTCTTCGGCAATGCCATTCCACTGGGCATCCAGTTGGTGGCGACCACTGTCATGAGGGCGCTGTGATGAATCACAAGCACATGCGCGGCACTTACATCGTGGAGTTCTCCTTTGTGGGCTTGCTGGTGTTCATCCTGCTGTTCGGCGTGGTGGAAATGGGCCGGCTGTACTTCACGGTCAATGCGCTGGATGAAGCGGCGCGCCGTGGCGCGCGGCTGGCGGCGGTGTGCAATGTCAGCGATCCGGTGGTCTTGCGCCGGGCCATCTTCAACGCCGCGACGGACGCCGGCACCAGCCAACTGATCAGCAACCTGGCGACCTCGAACCTGGCGCTGACCTACCTGGACGTCAACGGCGCCGTGGTAGCGAACCCCACCGACACGTCCGGCGCCACCGGCTTTCGAGCCATTCGCTATGTCCGGCTGAGCGTGCAGAACTTTGTTTTCAACCTGTTCATTCCCGGCTTGGGCGTGCCCATTACCTTGCCCACGTTCAGGGCAACCTTGCCACGCGAAAGCCTTGGGCGTCATTCCGATTCCGGGGAGATCACACCATGCTGAACACCAGGGAAAATCCGCTTTCGACCACCACCGGCAGAGCCGGGCTGCGGATACTGATCAGCAGTCGCGATGCTACGTCCCTGCGCGATCTGCAATGTGTCTGCCAGCGCATGCCTGGCCTTGAGGTCAGCACGCGCCTGGTCAGCAACGGCCATGTCGATCCGCTCTACGGCCTGGACCGCATGCCCGACCTGCTGCTGTTGCGCGTCAGCCATCTGTGGCGCGAAGAACTGTCGGCGTTGCTGCAACGTCCGGCCCATGAACGTCCGCCGATGCTGGTGTGCGGTCCCTTGGGCGAGCAGGAGGGCATGCGCCTGGCGATGCAGGCCGGAGCCCGGGATGTGCTGCCCGAACCCATCGCCGACACGGAATTGGTGGCGGCGCTGAATCGCCTGGTGGCGGAAGTCCGTCTCGGCAACGGCAACGAAGGGAAGCTGGTCGCGGTGATCAGCGCCAAGGGCGGCTCCGGTGGAACCCTGGTGGCGTGCAACCTGGCCCAGCAGCTCAGCGCCCGGGCAGGCAATACGCTGTTGCTGGACATGGACCTGCAATTTGGCAGCGTGACCCATTACCTGGACGTGGCGCAGTCCCACAGCCATCTGGAAGTGCTGCAGCAGATCGATGAGATGGACAGTGTCGCGCTGCGGGGTTTTTGCAGCCACTTCAGCCCGACCCTGCACGTCCTGGGAGGCCGGGCCGGTGAGTTGTGCCTGCCCCAGGATGCCCAACCCGAACAGCTCGACGCCCTGTTGCAACTGGCCCGCGCCAGTTATGACTGGGTGGTGGTGGACCTGCCGCGGCAGATCGATCACCTCACCGGCTCGGTGCTGGAACAGGTGGACCGGGTGTACGTGGTGGTGCAACAGAGCGTCAGCCACCTGCGTGATGCCAGCGCCCTGGTGCGGATCCTTCGCGAAGACCTGGGCGTGCGCGGGGAGCAGTTGCAGATCGTGATCAACCGCTATGACAAAAACGCCGCCGTCAGCCTCAAGGACATCGGCGAGGCCCTGCGCTGCGCGAACCTGTCGAAATTGCCCAATGACTTCAACCTGGTCAGCCAGAGTCAGAACACTGGCGTGCCGTTGGGACTGCATGCGCCGAAGGCGGCCATCACCGTTGCCCTGCGCGATTTGACCGAAGACCTGGTCGGTCACCAGATGGCCACGGACAAGGGCCTGCTTAAACGTGCCTTCAACCGTTTTTTCGGGGGATGACCCATGATCAGCGACTTTCGTAACCGCTTGCGCAAACAGCCCGCCAAACCTGTTGCCGCCGCGGGCGCCCAGCCCGGCGATGGCTTGCCGGACCCGACGGACGCCTTGATGGCCTGGGAGCAGGCCATCCCCGACGTGCTGTATGAAACCCGCAGCCAGGTCACGCCGGTGGAGGCCGAGTGGCGGGAAAAGATCTACCAGCAACTGCTCAAGGTCATGGACCTGTCGTTGCTCGATGCCCTCGAGCAGGCCGAGGCCGCGCGGCAGATCCGCGATATCTGCCAGCGCCTGCTCGAGGAACATTCGGCGCCAGTGAGTACCGTCAGCCGGCAGTTGATCATCAAGCAGATCACTGACGAGGTGCTCGGCCTCGGGCCGCTGGAACCGCTGTTGGCCGACCATAGCGTGTCCGACATCCTGGTCAACGGGTTTGCCTCGGTCTATGTCGAGCGCTTCGGCAAGCTGCAACGCACCGACGTGCGTTTTCGCGACGATCAGCATTTGCTGAATATCATCGACCGCATCGTGTCCAGCCTGGGGCGCCGTATCGACGAGTCTTCACCGTTGGTGGACGCCCGGCTCAAGGACGGTTCGCGGGTCAACGCGATCATCCCACCGCTGGCCATCGACGGTCCGAGCATGTCGATCCGGCGCTTCGCCGTGGACCTGCTCAACACCGACAGCCTGATCCAGGTTGGCACGATGACCCCGGCCATTGCCTTGCTGCTCAAGGCTATTGTTCGCGGGCGCCTGAACGTGCTGATCTCCGGCGGGACCGGCAGTGGCAAGACCACCATGCTCAACGTGCTCTCCAGTTTCATCCCCCACAACGAGCGCATCGTCACCATCGAGGATTCGGCCGAGCTGCAACTGCAACAGCCCCACGTGGTGCGCCTGGAAACCCGGCCATCGAACATCGAGGGGCGTGGCGAGGTGAGCCAGCGGGAGTTGGTGCGAAACAGCCTGCGCATGCGCCCGGACCGGATTGTCATCGGTGAGGTGCGTGGTGCCGAGGCGATGGACATGCTCACGGCGATGAACACCGGCCACGACGGTTCGCTGACCACCATTCACGCCAACACCGCACGGGATGCGCTGGGGCGAATCGAGAACATGGTGTCGATGACCGGGGCGACATTTCCGATCAAGGCCATGCGTCAACAAATTGCCTCGGCCATTGATGTGGTGATCCAACTGGAGCGTCAAGAAGACGGCAAGCGACGCGTGGTGAGCATGCAGGAGATCAACGGGATGGAAGGGGAGGTCATTACCATGACCGAAATTTTCTCTTTCGTGCGCCAGGGCATCGGCGAGCACGGCGAGGTGCTCGGGGAATATCGGCCCAGCGGCATGATCCCGGCCTTCCGCGATGTGCTGGCCAAGCGCGGCATCGAGTTGCCGCTGACCTTGTTTCGCCCTGAGTGGATGGAGGGCCGCACGTCATGAACAATATCCCCAGCGAGTTCATCCTGATTTTCCTTGGCATGGTGTTCATCGCCGTGTTCCTGCTGTCCCAGGGCGTGGTGGTGCCGGTGTTCGGCGAAGCCGGCAAGATGCGCAAGCGTATTCGCGGGCGCCTGCATGTGCTGGAGAAGGCCAACCACTTGCCCAACATGCAAACCGTGTTGCGGCAGAAATACCTGACGCGCCTGTCACCCCTGGAAGCCCGCCTGGAACAACTGCCGTTCATGGCCAACCTGACGCAACTGATCGAGCAGGCCGGTCATGAATACCGGGCTTATCGGGTCATGCTGCTCGGTCTGGTCCTGGGGGCGGCGGCCGGTGCCTTGGTGCTGATGGTCTCGTTGGTCTGGTGGATGGCACTGCTGGCGGCCTTTGCGCTGACCTGGGCGCCGGTGTTGAAAATCCTGCGTGACCGCAACAAACGCTTCGCCGCGTTCGAGGAAGGTTTGCCGGACGCGCTGGACGCCATGTGCCGTGCCTTGCGCGCCGGACATCCGTTCAACGAAACCCTGCGTCTGGTCGCCGAGGAGCACAAGGGGCCGGTCGCCCAGGAATTCGGCATGACGTTTTCCGACATCAACTATGGCAACGACGTGCGCCGGGCCATGCTCGGGCTGCTGGAGCGGATGCCGAGCATGACGGTGATGATGCTGGTGACCTCGATCCTCATCCACCGCGAGACCGGCGGCAACCTGACCGAAGTGCTGGAGCGCCTGAGTCGGCTGATTCGCGGGCGTTTCCGGTTCCAGCGCAAGATCAAGACGTTGTCGGCGGAAGGGCGCATGTCGGCGTGGGTGCTGGTGGCGATCCCGTTCGTGCTGGCGATCGCCATCGTGCTCACCAGCCCCAGCTACATGCCCGTGCTGATCAATGACCCCATAGGGCACAAGCTGATCATCGGCGCGTTCTGCGCCATGTTGATCGGGATTTTCTGGATAAGAAAGATCATCCGGATCCAGGTTTAAGCGCTGTTGCGCCGAGAGGTTTCAGTCATGGACTTTTTGCTCGGATTGTTGAGTCGGTTGACCGGTAACGAAGAACTGGCACGCCTGTTGTTCATCGCTGCGATTGGCCTCAGCACAGTGCTGGCGGCCGTTGCGCTCCTGCTATTGATGCTGGGCCTGCAGGATCCGGTGCAGCGGCGTCTGGCGCTGATCAAGCGTGGTTATGCTGGCAGCACGGTGGGGCAGGAGGCGCCCAGTAACCTGCAACTGCTGTTGGAGCGGGTCGGCCAGCGTTTTGCTTCCACCGATCAGGCCCACACGTCCGCCACCCAGACCTTGCTGACCCACGCCGGTTACCGGTCTGCTTCGGCGGTGCAGATGTATTGGGCCGTGCGCCTGATGTTGCCGTTGTTGCTGGTCGGCATTGCGTTGTTGCTGCTGCCGATGGTCAAGGTTTCAGTGGCCATTGGTCTACTGGCGGTAACCCTCATCGCCGGTATCGGCTGGTTGCTGCCGGCGATCTACGTCGGCAAACGCAAGCAGGCGCGCCAAGGCCGGCTGCGCGCGGCGTTCCCGGATGCACTGGACCTGATGGTGGTCTGTGTCGAGTCGGGCCTGGCCTTGCCCACGACGATTGAGCGGGTGGCTGAAGAGATGTCGGTCAGCCAGGTTGAGCTGGCCGAGGAACTGGCGTTGGTCAATGCGCAGATCCGGGCGGGCATCACCAGTACCGAGGCGCTCAAGCAACTGGCCGTGCGCACCGGCCTGGAGGACATCCAGGGCCTGGTCAGCTTGCTGGCGCAAAGTATCCGTTTCGGCACCAGCGTGGCCGATACCCTGCGGATCTACGCCGATGAGTTTCGCGACCGGCGTACCCAGGCCGCGGAAGAAATGGGCGCCAAGATCGGCACCAAGCTGATCTTCCCGCTGATCTTCTGCCTGTGGCCGAGCTTCTTCCTGGTCGCTATCGGCCCGGCCATGATCGGCGTGTTCAGGGCCTTCGGGAATATGTAGACCTCCCGTGCCCTGCCGCAAGTCCAATGTGTGCGAGCTTGCTCGCGATAGTGGTTTGACAGTCCATGAAGGTGTTGGCTGTCAGTCCGCCTTCGCGAGCAAGCCCGCTCCCACAAG
>NZ_JACNDD010000181.1:0-12283 GCF_017351395.1 Pseudomonas sp. FW305-28 | reverse complement strand
ATCGTGCCGATGTGGCAAGGCCCGGGTTGGAATGCCGAACTGGCGCTGCCCTATGAGTCCCTGGATGCCGGACATACGCCGCTGCCGCCCCAGCGCTACCGCGCCATGGCCTGTGCGCGGCAGTTGTATGTGTTCGCCAGCCTGATTGGCGAAGTCCCCCAGGCCGAGGAGCGGGCCAGCGCCCTGTTCCGCTCGCTGCAACGGCATTTCCACGATGCCGAACACGGCGGCTGGTTCTACAGCATCGACCCTCAAGGCGCGCCGCTGGACACCGGCAAAGACCTCTACACCCATGCCTTCATCCTGTTCGCCTGCGCCCATTACTGGGACAAGGTCCGCGAACCGCTGGTGGAGTCGGTGCTCAACGCCAGCCTGGAAGTCATCGCCCAACGTTTTGCCAGCGCAGACGGGCTCTACGAAGCCAGCCTCAAGCGCGATTGGTCAACGACCGGCTCCGGCCCGTTGCAAAACCCCTTGATGCACCTGGCCGAAGCTTTCCTCGCCACGCTCTCGGTCCGCGAAGACGCCAACGTCCGTCAAGCATTGCTGAGCTTGTGCGACGGGATGGCCAAGCATTTCATCGAGCCGCAGCAACGGGTCATGATGGAAAAACCGCTCAAGGCTGTGGATAACTGGTTCGAGCCGGGGCACCAGTTCGAATGGTATTACTTGCTGGCCTCATCGCCGCTGTTGCGCAACGGCAAGCTGCACACCGCCCTGGAGCGCAGCTTCGACCATACCGAACAACGCGGCGTCGATCCGGAATCCGGCGCGGTGTGCGCGATGCTGGACCAGGAACCACAAGCAAGCCCGCGCGATGCCACCCAACGCATCTGGGCTCAGGCCGAGTACCTGCGGGCACTGACACTGCGCCCTGGCAACCAGGGAGTGTTACTGCGTCAATTGCAGGCTTTGCAGCAACACTTCCTGCATGCCAAGGGCTGGAACGAATGCCTGGACGCCGACGGCATCGTCAGCCGCCGGGACATGCCGTCCACCACGCCGTATCACCTGCTGACCTGCTATCGCGGGCTGGCCGATTATCTAGGCTGATTGGCAAACCGCTATCGCGGGCAAGCCTTGCTCCCACAGGGATTTGAGCAGCCCTACTTCCCAGGAATGAATCAAGCCTGCGGGAGCAAGGCTTGCCCGCGATGAACGATAACGCAGTCTTATGTTTTGTTGCGCTCGATGGCAAACCCGGCCCAGGTCTGGCTCACCGGCATCAGCTCCAGGCTGTTGATGTTGATGTGTGCCGGTGTGTTGAGCACCCAGAAAATCGTATCGGCGATGTCTTGTGGCTGGATCGGCTCGGCGCCGGCATACGTCGCGTTGTAGCGCTCCTGGTCGCCACCGAAGCGCACCAGGGAGAACTCGCTCTCGCACAGGCCTGGCTCGATGTTGCTCACCCGCACGCCCGTGCCTTGCAGGTCGCAACGCAGGTTCAGGGAGAACTGTTTGACGAACGCCTTGCTCGCGCCATACACGTGGCTGCCCGGATACGGGTAGTTGCCGGCGATGGAGCCCAGGTTGACGATCCCGGCGCCACGGCCGTGGGCGATCAGGCGCGGCAACAGCAGGCGCGTGCTGTAGATCAGCCCTTTGACATTGGTGTCGACCATGGTGTCCCAATCATCGAGGTCGCACTTGGGGGCCGGGTCGACGCCCAGGGCCAGGCCGGCATTGTTGATCAGCCCGCGCAGCTTGGCGAAGGATGGCGGCAGGTTGGCGATGGCTTCTTCCATGGCCTTGCGATCACGCACATCCAGGACCAGGCCATGGACTTCCGTCTGCTTCGACAACTCGGCACACAGGGCATTGAGGCGCTCTTCACGACGACCGGTCAGCACCAGTTTCCAACCGGCCTCGGCAAACCGACGGGCACAGGCTTCACCAAAACCGGACGTCGCGCCGGTGATAAACAGGGTGTCAGACATCGTGTTCTCCTTGTTTGAACTCAAAAGCCATTGAATGGAAATCGGCCCACAGCATGCCCGGCCTGGCACGCCAGGGGCAAGGCTTGCGCATGAGCTTTTGGCCCACGGCTGCTCATAAAACAACCAATCCACGCCAGGCCTCGCCCAACAAGGCCCGCAGCCGGTTGCTCGCACCTTATCCACAGGCACGTCCACAGTAATCGGGGGCAAGTGCAAATCCCGCAGGCCGCTGTGCACAAGGCTTTTCGGGGTATTTGGAATTTTTTTTCGCTTGACCCTGCAAGTGAGGTTGTGCAGCGCAAGTTATCTGCTATAAGCCACTGCGAAATGGGCGATGGCGCCAAGCCAGTAACGACGGCGCTCAGCGCGGTCTTTCCAGAGTTTAGTCACAGACTTATCCACAGGCTTGCCCACTGTCTTTGGCGTCCATTCCGGCGCTCATAAAAGTGTTGACAACAGCCGCTCCCGCTTGACCAAAAACGCCTGATCAAAAAACGATCACAGCCCTGCAAGCCACGGATTATAAGGCTTGCAGCCAGCTACTCCCACGTTACCCACAGCCAGTTCCACAGCAAACGGGGACAAGTCAAAACCGTGACAAAACAACTGTTTGCGGCGACTTTATGTCGCGGTTTCGCAGGGGCTCAGGATTGTTGTCCACAATTGCCTGCATACCCAAATTCCTGTGGGAGCGAGCTTGCTCGCGATAGCGGTGGATCAGTCGATGAACATGTTGAATGTGACGCCCTCATCGCGAGCAAGCTCGCTCCCACAAGGGTGGGTGGTGGTTTGAAGAGATAAAAAAACCGGCGATCTCTCGCCGGTTTTTCCATTACAGCAGCCGCCTCAATGCCCGCCCAGGTACGCGTTGCGCACCTCCTCGTTGGCGAGCAGTTCCTTGCCAGTGCCGGTCAGGCGGATTTCACCGTTGACCATCACATAGGCCCGGTCCGATAACCTGAGGGCGTGGTTGGCGTTCTGTTCCACCAGGAAGATGGTCATCCCGGTGGACGCCAGTTCACGCAGGGTGGCGAAGATCTGTTTCACCACAATCGGCGCCAACCCCAGGCTCGGCTCATCGAGCAGCAACAACTTGGGCCGGCTCATCAATGCCCGGGCGATGGCGAGCATTTGCTGCTCGCCACCGGACATGGTCATGGCCCGCTGGTTGCGGCGCTCCTTGAGCCGTGGAAACAGCTCGAACATGCGCTGCATGTCTTCGCTGGCGTATTTGTCACCGATGGGAATGGTGCCCATCAGCAGGTTTTCCTCGACGGTCATGTCCGGGAATACCCGTCGCCCTTCCGGCGACTGCGCGATGCCGTTGGAGGCAATGTAGTGCGACGACTTGTGGGTGATGTCCACGCCCTGGTAGATGATCTGCCCGCCCGCCGCACGGGGCTGGCCGAAGATGGACATCAGCAGCGTGGACTTGCCGGCACCGTTGGAGCCGATCAGGCTCACGGTTTCACCTTCGCCAATGTGCATCGAGACCTTTTTCAGGGCCTGGATCGGCCCGTAGAACACGTCCAATTCCTTGAGTTCGAGGATAGGTCCACTCATACCAGTTCCTCTTCGTCGGCACCCAGGTAGGCCGCGATCACCTTCGGATCGTTGCGAATCGCCTCGGGACCGCCCTCGGCGATCACGTTGCCGTGGTCCAGCACCACGATGTGATCGGAAATGCTCATTACCATGCCCATGTCGTGTTCGATCAGCACCACGGTCAGATCATGCTCGTCGCGCAGCAGCCGGATCATCGCGCTCAGCGCTTCGGTTTCCTGAGGGTTGAGGCCCGCGGCCGGTTCGTCGAGGCAGATGATCTGCGGGCGGGTGCACATGGCCCGGGCGATTTCCAGGCGCCGTTGCTGGCCGTAGGAAAGCTCCCCGGCCAGACGGTTGGCGCAATCCACCAGGTCCACCACTTCCAGCCAATAGAACGCATGGTCCAGCGCATCGCTTTCGGCCTTGCGGTAGCCCTTGGTGTTGAGGATGCCCGCCACCATGCTGCGGTTGACCCACATGTGCTGGGCCACCAGCAGGTTTTCCAGCACCGACATTTCCTTGAACAGGCGAATGTTCTGGAAAGTACGGGCCAAACCGGCGCGGTTCACCAGGTGGGTGCCGCCGAACATCTTGTAGTACAGCCGGCTGGCGAAGGACTTCGGCGAGACGAAGTCCGTCGGGCGAAACGCTTCGCCCAACAGCTTGATGACGTTGGTCTGCTCGCCACGCACGTTGAGCTCGATCTTGCCGCCCGTGGCCTTGTAGAAACCGGTCAGGCAGTTGAACACCGTGGTCTTGCCCGCGCCGTTGGGGCCGATCAGGGCGAAGATCGAGTTGCGCTTGACCTGCAGGCTGACATCGCTGAGGGCCTTGATCCCACCGAACTGCATCATCAGGTTTTCGACTTTGAGTACGACTTCGCTCATGGCGCTACCCCCTTGCGCGGCGTCACGCCGGTACGGCTGATACGGATCAGGCCACGCGGGCGCCAGATCATCATCAACACCATCAGTACGCCGAACAGCAGCACCCGGTATTCGGAGAAGCTGCGCAGCAGCTCCGGTGCCACGGTGAGTACGAATGCCGCGATCACCACACCGACCGTCGAGCCCATGCCGCCGAGCACGACGATCGCCAGGATCAGCGCCGATTCGAAGAAGGTGAACGACGAGGGGTTGACGAAGCCTTGGTAACTGGCGAAGAACACCCCGGCCAGGCCAGCCGTGGACGCACCAATGGTGAACGCCGAGAGCTTGACCAGTACATGGTTCAGGCCCATGGAGCGGCAGGCGATTTCATCCTCGCGCAGGGCTTCCCAGGCACGACCGACCGGCATGCGGGTCAGGCGATGCTTGACGTAGAGCACCAGCAGCACAGTGATGAACAACACGATGTAGATGAACAGGAATTTGATGTTGGGGTTGTAGTCGATGCCGAAGAACTCATGGAACGGCACCCCGCCATCCTTCGCCCGCCTGCCGAATTCCAGCCCCAGGAAAGTCGGTGAAGGCACCGGCATGCCATTCGGCCCACCGGTGAACGACAGCCAGTTGTTGAGCACCAGGCGAATGATCTCGCCAAAACCCAAGGTCACGATGGCCAGGTAGTCACCGTGCATTCGCAACACCGGGAATCCCAATATGCACCCTGCCATCGCCGCCGCGATGGCCGCCAGCGGCAGCACCGTCCAGAAACCCAGCCCCAGGTACTGGTAGCCCAGCGCCAGGCCATAGGCGCCGATGGCATAGAACGCCACGTAACCCAGGTCGAGCAGCCCCGCCAGGCCGACCACAATGTTCAGGCCCAGGCCCAACAGCACATAGATCAGCCCGAGAATGACCACCGTGAGCACGTATTTGTTGGCGAAGAACGGAAACACGATGGCAATCACGATCAGTGCCGGGATGATCCAGCGCAGCCGCGATTTGTAGTCCGGCGGCAGCACGTGCACGCCAGAGCCGGTGCTTTCGAAACCCTGGAGAATCTTCAGTCCCTTGGGGGTTTGCAGGAACAGGCTCAAGGCGAAGCGCCCGATCATCACGATCGCCACCAGCCAGCCGACGCGGGCCGGTTGCAGGTTGAAGCTGTAGCCGTCGAGCACCACGCCGACAATGGGCCCGAACACGATCAGCGAGATCAAGCCAGCCAGGATCGCGTCGATGACACTTTGTTTGATATCAAGCGGTTTATTGGCAGCAGACATACTTATACCTTCGCCACGAGTGGGCGACCCAACAGGCCTTGGGGACGGAAAATCAGAATCAGCACCAGCAGCGAGAAACTGAACACGTCTTTGTAGTCGGAGTTGATCAGACCGGAGAACAGCGACTCGGAAATCCCGAGGATGATCCCGCCGAGCATGGCCCCAGGCAGGGAACCGATGCCGCCGAGTACTGCCGCGGTGAACGCCTTGATGCCGATGATGAAGCCGGCATAGAAGTCGAATGTGCCGTAGTTCATGGTGATCAGTACGCCGGCCAGGGCCGCCATGGCCGCGCCGATGATGAATACGTAGGAAATCACCCGGTCGGTGTTGATCCCCAGGATCGAGGCCATCTTGCGGTCTTGCTGGGTGGCGCGGCACATGCGTCCGAGCTTGGTGTACTTGATGATGTAGGTCAGCACGCCCATCCCCGCGAATGCGGCGATCAGGATGAAGATCTTGGTGTAGGTGAGCTGGACGAAACCGCTGCCGAAATCGAAGCGCATGGCGCCTTCGAGCAATGTCGGCACGCCCTGTTGGCGAGCACCCTGGCTGATCTGCGCATAGTTCTGCAGGATCAGGGAGATACCGATGGCGCTGATCAGCGGTGCCAGCCGAGTGGAGTTGCGCAGGGGTTTATAGGCGACGCGTTCGATGACCCAGCCGTACACCCCGGTGACCACGATCGTGAACACGAGGGTGCCAAGGATCATGAGCGGAAAGGATTCGATACCGAAATAAGCCAGCAGAGCCAGACTGATTGCCGCGAGGTAAGCGGAAATCATGTAAACCTCGCCGTGGGCGAAGTTGATCATGCCGATGATGCCGTAGACCATTGTGTAGCCGATGGCGATCAGACCATAGACCGACCCGAGGGTCAGGCCATTGATCAGTTGCTGCAGGAAAATACCATCCATAACGCAATCTCACGCAGTGAGAACCTGCACACCTTCGGGTGCGCGGTTCTTCTAAGGAAAATACAGATTAACGTCGGAGCAATGCCAGGCACGACCTGCACGCGCCCTTTGGAAACCGGGGTTTGCCCGGTTCCCAAAGGCGGCGTTGACGGTCGCGTCAGCCCTTACTTCTGTTTTTCCAGCTGGTGGTATTTGCCATCCTTGTCCCACTGGTAGACCACGTAGTCGGAGACTTTCAAGTCGCCCTTGGTGTCCCATTCCTTCTTGCCCATCACGGTCTGGACGGGGTTGGCCTTGAGCCACTTGGCCGCGTCTTCGCCTTTATTGGACTTGGCGCCATTGAAACCGGCGGCCAGGGCCTGGACCGAAGCGTAGGCGTACAGGGTGTAGCCTTCAGGCTCGGTGCCATTCTTGCGGAACTCTTCAACCACGGCCTTGCTGTCTGGCAGCAGGCGTGGGTCGGCGCCGAAGGTCATGTACACACCATCGACGTATTGCGCGCCGCCGGCGGTGGTGACCAGTTCGTCGGTCACGATGCCATCGTCGGACATGAACTTCACGTCCTTGAGACCTTGCTCACGCAACTGGCGAACCAGCGGGCCGGCTTCCGGGTGCAGGCCACCGAAATAGACCACGTCGGCACCGACCGAACGGATCTTGGTGACCACGGCACTGAAGTCTTTCTCGCCGCGGGTCAGGCCTTCATACAGCACTTCCTTCACGCCACGCTTGGCCAGTTGTGCCTTGGTGGCATCCGCCAGGCCTTGGCCGTAGGTGTCCTTGTCGTGCAGCACAGCCACTTTCTTGCCCTTGAGCACGTCGACGATGTAGTCACCTGCCACGATGCCCTGCTGGTCGTCACGACCGCACATGCGGAACATTGCACTCAGGCCGCGCTCGGTGACCTGTGGGTTGGTGGAGCCCGGGGTGATGGCGATGATGCCGGCTTCGTCGTAGACCTCGGAGGCCGGGATGGTATTGGACGAGCAGAAGTGCCCGACCACGCCGATCACCTTGTCCTGGTCGACCAGGCGGTTGGCCACGGCCACGGCCTGCTTGGGTTCGCAGGCGTCGTCACCCGCGACCAGTACGATTTTCTCGCCGTTGACGCCGCCGGCCTTGTTGATGGCATCGGCTGCCGCCTGGGCACCCTTCATGTACTGCTCGCCGAATGCGGCGTTGGCGCCGGTCATCGGCCCCGCCACACCGAATTTCACATCAGCTTGGGCAAACGCAGAAACACCCAGCGCAGCTGCCACTGCGAGGGCCAGGAAACCTTTCTTGTAAAACGTCTGGGACATGAGGTGGTGCTCCAAGGTTTTTTTTAGTTGGCACTGCGACTTCACTTCACTGAAAAGCTCAGAGCAAGGGCCGTGCCATCGGTTTTTTATTCTGAAAAAAGTCGCTGCTTTATTGTTATTTCGACTGTTTCGGGCCCTTTTTCATGGGGCGTGCAACCGTCTAAACCGCACAAGGTGCAACCTTTTATACAAACGGGTAAAACCCTCCATGAGCCATCATTGCAACCATCGCGCGAAACGGCGTGCAACCACTGTGTAACAACCCACGTCACCGAACTGCACACTGTCGGTGCGCGACTGCTACAACCCGCACCATAACAGGCTAGACGCTACGCCGGAAAACGCGGCTTCCAGCAACAACTTTCAACACTCAAATGACGATCCGCAGGCACTGGCCCGCGTGATACAGCGAAAAGCCCGCCTCATACAGGCAACTGCGCAGCCCCACCCCGGCCAGTGGCTGCATGGGGGCGAACGGGATCGGCAGGGCCTGGGTATTGCCGTGACACAGGTAATCGGCGAACGCCTTGCCGACCACCGTACCGGTGGTCACGCCTCGGCCGTTGTAGCCGGTCACGGCCACCAGCCCGGGAGCGGGTTCGAACAGGCGCATCAAGTGATCGGGAGTGAAGGCGATGCAACCGGTCCAGGTGCACTCCCACTCCACCGGCTTGAGATAAGGGAAGTAGTGTTGCTGCACCCGGTCGGCCCAGGCCTTGAGGAACCAGGTCGGCTTGCGGTTGCCGTTGCCCAAGCTGCCCAGCAGCAAACGACCGTCCTTGTCCCGGCGGATGCTGCTCAGCACCTGGCGGGTATCCCACGAGCCCTGCCCGCCCGGCAGAATGCGTTGGGCGGCCTCGTCGGTCAGCGGGACGGACGCGACCTGATAGTAATAACCCGGGAAGAAATTGCGCCGCAGCTCGGTCCAGTCACCCTCGGTATAGGCATTGGAGGCAATCACCACCTGCTCGGCCAATACCGAACCCTGGGCGGTCTGCACCGACCAGCGCTGGCCTTGACGTTCCAGGCGCGTCACCGGCGAATGGTCGAACAACTGGCCACCCAGGTCCGTGGCGGCCTTGGCCAGCCCGCTGGTGTAGGCCATCGGATTGAGCGTGCCGGCGCGGCGGTCGAGCAAGGCCGCGGCGATTTTCGAGGTGCCGGTGGCCTCGGCACAGGCCTGGCCGGTGAGCAATTCCACCGGGGCGCCACGACGCTTCCATTGAGCTTCGCGACTGCGCAGGTCGGCTTCGCCCCGGGCGTTGTGGGCCATGTGCAAGGTGCCTTCGCGGCGCAACTGGCAATCGATGTTGTATTTATCGATGAGGCTGAACACCAGGGCCGGCGCGCCCCCCAGCATGCGGTTGAGCTGGCTGCCCACCGCCTCGCCGAATCCGGCCTCAATGTCATCCGGCGGGATCCATAGCCCGGCGTTCACCAGGCCGACGTTGCGCCCCGATCCGCCATGCCCGGCCCGATGGGCTTCCAGCACGGCCACGCGCTTGCCTTGTTCGAGCAAGTGCACCGCCGCCGACAGCCCGGTGAACCCTGCGCCGATCACACAGACATCCACCGTGATTTCGCCGGTGAGGGCAGTGTTTTCAGGCCTTTGCGGCGTCAGTTTTTCCCACAGACATTCTTCGCGTAACGGCATTGCCAGACTCCGAAAAAGAAACCCAACCATCACACTGTTCAGTGTGGGAGCGAGCTTGCTCGCGATAGCGGCGGCACATTCAATGACTGTGCGACTGACAGACTGCCATCGCGAGCAAGCTCGCTCCCACAAAGGATCTCCACGAATTGAAGATCCGGCCTCAGTCGAAGGTAATCCCCTGGGCCAACGGCAACTCCAGCGAGTAGTTCACGGTGTTGGTCTGGCGACGCATGTAGCCGCGCCAGGCATCGGAGCCGGATTCGCGACCGCCGCCGGTTTCTTTTTCACCACCGAATGCACCGCCGATTTCCGCGCCGCTCGGGCCGATGTTGACGTTGGCGATGCCGCAGTCGCTGCCCACGGCCGACATGAACTGCTCGGCTTCACGCACGTCGGTGGTGAAGATGCAGGACGACAGGCCCTGGGGCACGGCATTGTTCAGGTGCAGGGCCTCGGCGAAGTCCTTGTAGCCGACCACGTACAGGATCGGTGCGAAGGTTTCGTGGCGCACCACGTCACTCTGCTCGGGCATCTCGACGATGGCCGGCGAGACGTAATAGGCATTCGGGAACTGGTCTTCGAGCTGGCGCTTGCCACCAAACACGCGCCCGCCTTCGCTCAGGGCCTGCTCCAGCGCGTCCTGCATGCCGTCGAAGCTGTGCTTGTCGATCAGTGGCCCGACCAGGTTGCCTTCCAGCGGATGGCCGATGCGCACTTTCGAATAGGCGGCCTTGAGGCGGGTGACGATTTCTTCCTTCACCGACTCGTGGGCGATCAGCCGGCGCAGGGTGGTGCAACGCTGGCCGGCGGTGCCGACGGCGCTGAACAGGATGGCGCGCACGGCCATGTCCAGGTCGGCGCTCGGCGCCAGGATCATGGCGTTGTTACCGCCCAGTTCGAGGATGCTGCGGGCGAAACGCGCGGCGACTTTCGGCGCCACCTCACGGCCCATGCGGGTGCTGCCGGTGGCGCTGATCAAGGCCACGCGCGGGTCGTCCACCAGGGCCTCACCGGCATCGCGACCGCCGATGATCACCTGGCTCAGGTACGGTGGTGCGTCGCTGAAGTTCTTCAGCACGCGTTCGAACAGCGCCTGGCACGCCAGGGCGGTGAGCGGGGTCTTTTCCGAGGGTTTCCAGATCACCGAGTTGCCGCAGACCAGGGCCAGCGTGGTGTTCCAGGCCCAGACCGCGACGGGGAAGTTGAAGGCACTGATCACCCCGACCACGCCCAGCGGGTGCCAGGACTCACGCATGTGGTGGCCCGGACGCTCGGAGGCGATGGTCAGGCCGTACAGCTGGCGGGACAGGCCGACGGCGAAGTCGCAGATGTCGATCATCTCTTGCACTTCACCCAGGCCTTCCTGGGTGATCTTGCCGGCTTCCCACGACACCAGCTCGCCGAGGTCGGCCTTGTATTCGCGCAACAGGTCGCCGAATTGACGCACCAGCTCGCCGCGACGCGGGGCCGGCACCTGGCGCCACAGGTCGAAGGCGTGTTCGGCACGGCTGACCTGCTGCTCGACTTCAGCGGCGCCTTCCCAGTTCACGGCGCCGATGCGGCTGCCATCGATAGGCGAATGCACCGGCTGTGTGCCGCCCTGGTACAAGGCCGGATTGACGCCCAGACGATCAAGCAATGCAGCAACCATGGGGTAACTCCTCTAAACGAGCGATAAAAGATTGGCGGACGGACCATCGCCGTCCGCTCAGGCCTCTAGTTTTAGCTGGCCCGAGTCTTGCCAACAAACGACCATTAAGCGAGATATCATTCCGTTTATTCATGCTGCCCCTGACTCGATTTATAGAGCAACAAGAAAAAGGCCCTCGTCATGCTCAATAAGCGCTATTTACCGTCGATTACCGCACTCCAGTGCTTCGAAGCCGTGACTCGCCACCTGAGCTTTACCCGTGCCGCCGAAGAACTCCATCTGACCCAGAGCGCCGTCAGCAAACAGGTCGCCCAGCTCGAGGAACTGTTGCAGCACCTGCTGTTTCGGCGTGTGCGCCGCCGCTTGCAACTGACACCGGCCGGGGAGTTGTACTTGGGGGAAGTGCGAAAAATCCTTACCCAGGTGGAGATGTCCACCCACTATCTGCGCTCCTACGGTGGCGATACCGAAGTGCTGCGTGTTTCCACGCCTCCGACCTTCGGTGCCCGCTGGCTGGTGCCCCGCCTGAAAGGCTGGCGGTTGCGTCATCCGAAAATTCATCTGGACCTGCGCAGCGAGCAGGAAGCCGACGACTTGCAGCAGGGGCGCAGCGACCTGGCGTTCTACTTCGGCCAGGGTTCACGCCCTGGCACCGAATCCCGGAGACTGTTCGACGAAGAGCTGGTGCCGGTCTGCGCGCCCGGCAGCCTGCCTGAGCAGGCCTTCACCGACCCGACCCAACTGGCCGAGCTGGTGCTGCTGCAAAACGCCTCGCGCCCCCAGGCCTGGCATGACTGGTTCGACAGCCAGGGCTACCACACCGAACACAGCTACCACGGGCCGCGTTTCGAAACCTTCTACATGTGCATCCGGGCCGCCCAGGTCGGCTGCGGCGTCGCCCTGCTGCCGCGGTTTCTGGTGGAAGAAGAACTGGCCGACGGCAAACTGGTCATCCCCTGGCAGCATGCGATGCCGAGCACCGATGCTTACTACCTGGCCTACCCGGAACATTCGGCGGAAGTGCCCAAGGTGCGGCTTTTCGTGGAATGGATGCTGGAACAGCTCGATAGCCCGGGTACGCCGCAATAACAGCAACCACCACCAAACCCTGTGG
>NZ_JACNDD010000180.1:0-12428 GCF_017351395.1 Pseudomonas sp. FW305-28 | reverse complement strand
TCGCTCCCACAACTGGGTCGGTAGGTGTTGTTGAGAACTCTGATCAAAAAACAGCCAAGCCCCTGCAAGCTATAGGCAACATAGCCTGTAGGCCGTTTCGCTCAGGTTATCCACAGGCCGCTCCACAGGCATTGTGGGTAAAGCCCAGGTTTCAGTGACAACCTGATGACGTCCAGACCCTTTGTGCGCTGTGGTGCAGGATCCCGTGGCGGCGAGCCAGGGCCTGGCGGTCCTTGCTGTAGCCACCGCCGATCACGCCGACCACCGGGATGTCGCGGCCCAGGCAATGGCGCATGACGCTCTCGTCCCGGGCGGCGAGGCCTTCGTCGGTCAGTTTCAGGTAACCGAGGGCATCGTCCTTGTGCACATCGACACCGGCGTCATACAGCACCAGATCCGGCTGGTAGAGCGGCAGCAGGTAGTTGAGGGCGTCGTCCACCACCTTCAGGTAGGCGGCGTCCTCCATGCCCATCGGCAGGGGAATGTCCCAATCGCTGTGCGCCTTGCGTGCGGGAAAATTCTTTTCGCAGTGCAAGGAAACTGTCACGGCGTCCGGGGTGTCATGGAGTATTCGGGCGGTGCCGTCGCCCTGATGCACATCGCAATCGAAAATCAGCACCCGTGAAACCCGACCGCAGGCCAGGAAATAACGGCTGATCACCGCCAGGTCGTTGAAAATGCAGAACCCGGCCGGGTGGTCGTAGTGGGCGTGATGGGTGCCGCCGGCCAAGTGACAGGCCAGTCCGTGTTCAAGGGCTTGTTCGGCGGCCAGCAGCGAGCCGCCCACGGCGCGCACCGTTCGGCGGGCCAGGGCCTCGCTCCAGGGCAGGCCAAGTCGCCGTTGGTCTTCGCGGGACAACTCGCCGCCCATGTAGCGTTCGATATAGGCACGGTCGTGGGCCAGGGCGAGGATGTCCGGCGGACACAGCGCCGGACGCAACAGGTCCGCGTCGCGGGTCAGGCCGCTGTCCACCAGGTGATCGCGCAGCAGGCGAAACTTGTCCATGGGGAAACGGTGTTCCGCCGGGAATTCGGGGCTGTAGTCTTCGTGATAGATCAGCGGCAGTGACATGGTGTTTTCAGTAGTGATTGAGTGACGGATCCTACCAGCGATGTAGACTCTGGAGCATGGAAAGGGAGTGAAGATGGAGCCGATACTGGAACTGGAAAGCGCACGGTTGCTCTTGCGGCAGTGGCGCGATGATGACTTGCCGGAATTTGCCGCCATGTGCGCCGACCCGCAGGTGATGCGTTATTTCCCGGAACGCCTGAGCCGCCTGGAAAGCGCCGCCCTGATCGGCCGCGTGCGGGGGCATTTCGCCGAGCATGGTTTTGGTTTGTGGGCGCTGGAACGCAAGGACACCGGAGACTTCATCGGCTTTACCGGGCTCGGTGTGGTCGGGTTCGACGCGCCGTTCACGCCGGCCATCGAAATCGGCTGGCGCCTGGCCCGGGAGCACTGGGGCCTGGGGTATGCCAGCGAAGCGGCGTGGACCGCCCTGCGTTGTGCCTTCGACCAGTTGACGCTGGACGAAGTGGTGGCGTTCACCGCCGTCGATAACCTGCCCTCGCAAAAGGTCATGCAGGCCATTGGCATGCAGCACGCCCCGGCGGATGACTTCGAGCACCCGACACTCGCCGTCGGTCATCCATTGCGTCACCATGTGCTCTATCGCATCAATCGTGAGCAGTGGTTGCAGACCCTTCACGGTTAGCCGACACGGACGTTTACAATGCCCGCCCAAATGGCCCGGGCCAACAATCGATCCACCGCCGCAGCGTAGACTGCGCGGTCATTGCGCTGTGTGAGGAAAGTCTGAATGAGCCACGTGTTGGAAGATCTGGTCGACCTGCTGACCCTGGAACCGATCGAAGAGAACCTGTTTCGCGGTCGCAGCCAGGATCTGGGCTTTCGCCAGTTGTTCGGCGGCCAGGTGCTGGGCCAGTCGTTGTCGGCGGCCAGCCAGACCGTGGAAGAGGCGCGCCATGTGCATTCGATGCACGGTTATTTCCTGCGTCCGGGCGATGCCGCGCTGCCGGTGGTCTACCAGGTGGACCGGGTGCGTGACGGGGGCAGCTTCAGCACCCGCCGGGTGACGGCGATCCAGAAGGGCAACCCGATTTTCACCTGCAGTGCGTCATTCCAGTACGACGAAGAGGGCTTTGAACACCAGAGCACCATGCCCCAGGTGGTGGGGCCGGAAAACCTGCCGTCCGAGCTGGAACTGACCCAGCAGCGGGCGCACCTGCTGCCCGAGCACATGCGCGAAAAACTGCTGTGCCCCAAGCCGATCGAGGTGCGCCCGGTCACCGAAAAAGACCCTTACAACCCACAACCGGCCGACCCGGTGAAATACGTGTGGTTCCGTGCCGATGGCGCCCTGGCGGACTCGCCGGCCTTGCATAAATACCTGCTGGCCTACGCGTCGGACTTCGGCCTGCTGACCACTTCGCTGCTGCCCCATGGCAAATCGGTGTGGCACAAGGATATGCAGGTCGCCAGCCTCGATCACGCCTTGTGGTTCCATGCCGACCTGCGCGCCGATGACTGGTTGCTCTACGCCATGGACAGCCCGTGGGCCGGCAACTCCCGTGGATTCTCCCGGGGCAGCGTGTTCAACCGCGCCGGGCAACTGGTGGCCTCGGTCACCCAGGAAGGCCTGATTCGCCACCGCAAGGACTGGGCATGAGCCTGTCCGAGGTTCGTCACTGGGTGTTCGACATGGATGGCACGCTGACCATTGCCGTGCATGACTTCGCGGCAATCCGCGTGGCCCTGGCGATTCCCGCCGAAGATGACATCCTCACTCATCTGGCAGGGTTGCCCGCCGAGGAAGCGGCGGCCAAGCATGCCTGGTTGCTGGAACACGAACGGGACCTGGCGCTGGGTTCCAAGCCTGCGCCTGGCGCGGTCGAGTTGGTGCGAGAACTGGCCGGGCGCGGCGATCGCCTGGGGATCCTGACCCGCAACGCCCGCGAATTGGCCCACGTGACCTTGGAGGCCATTGGCCTGGCGGACTGTTTCGCCGTGGAGGATGTGCTGGGCCGCGACGAGGCACCGCCCAAGCCGCATCCCGGTGGCCTGCTGAAACTGGCCGAGGCCTGGAACGTGGCGCCGGACACGCTGGTGATGGTGGGTGACTACCGCTTCGATCTGGACTGTGGCCGGGCAGCGGGTGCGCGGACGGTGTTGGTGAACCTGCCGGACAATCCATGGCCGGAGCTGACGGACTGGCATGCGCGCGATTGTGTTGAGTTGCGGCGGATGCTTTTGGCTTGAGATTAATATTGGCTGGCTAGCCGCTATCGCGAGCAAGCTCGCTCCCACAGTGGATATGCGGCGAATGCAGAAAACTTTGTGGGAGCGAGCTTGCTCGCGATGAAGCCCGTCCAGCCGATACAAAACTCACTGCCCAAACAACACCTTCAACCCCTCCGGCGAATTGAACATCCCACTCCCATCGTGCCCAACCCCCGGCACTTCGATCAGCCGCTGGTTCAGGCCCACGGGATGACGCCGGGTCAGGTAGTCGAAAAAGAAATGCCCGCGCAGTAACCGATATGCCCCCTGGGTCTGCGCCTCGCAACCTTTGTCCAGCGCCGGATGCTCCGGGTCGACGTCCTGCTGCCCGAGCAGATAAACGATGTCGCGTTTGACGTAGTTCTCCTCCAGGCGGGTGGGCGTCTGTCCGGCGGCATAGGCGGGCAGGTCCTGCAGGCCGTATTTCCAGCGATTGAAACCAGGGCAACTGGCGGAGTCGAATGCCATGGGCCGTTGCCCATCGAAATAGGCATAGGACGACGGGTTGGCGATGACAAACCGCGGGTTGATCCGGTACTGGCCTTGGGCGAGCAGGGCATAGCGCTGCACCACCTGGGCGCCGCCGGAGTGGCCGGCGATGACGATCTCCTTCACTTCCGGAAACTGCTGCCGGTCACTGACCCGCGCAACGATGTCATCGAGCACTTGGAAGGAACTGACCGGATTCGGCCCTGTGGATAAACCACCGGCCATCCAGTCGTTGCCGTGCCAGCGTAAAAGGTCGTTGGGCAATTGATGCCTGGCCACGTCCTGTTCGTTGAGAAACTGCGGGGCGATGATCAGGGTCGTGGCCAATTGACCCGCCTGCTCGGCGGCCTTTTCGGCGCTGTGCAGGTAGGTCTCGGCATTGCGCAGCCGACCATGGAGGATGATCAGCACGCGCTGGATGGACGCCGGGGGTGGGCTGACGGCGACGGTCATGGCGCCGCCCTTGAGTTGCAGGCGCCCTTGGGCGACCACGTTGACACCGTGTTCCTCGGCCTGGGCAACGGCGCAGCACAGCACCAGCCCGATCAACGCGCGCCATTTCATCTACAGGTTTTTCGCCGCGAACGTGTCGCACTGGCTGACCTGGCCCTGGGCGAAGCCGGTCTTGAACCAGCGCACCCGCTGCGCCGAAGTGCCGTGGGTGAAGGAGTCCGGCACTACGCGGCCCTGGCCTTGTTGCTGCAAGCGGTCATCGCCGATGGCGTTGGCGGCGGTCAAGGCCTCCTCGATGTCCCCCGGCTCCAACCAGTTCAGGCGTTTTTGCGCATGGTTGGCCCAGACGCCGGCCAGGCAGTCGGCCTGCAATTCCTGGCGTACCAACAAGCCGCCGTCGCCTTCCATCTGCCGGCCTTGCTGGCGGGCTTCCTGGATCTTCGCCGATACACCCAGCAGCGTTTGCACGTGGTGGCCGACTTCGTGGGCAATGACGTAGGCCTGGGCGAAATCGCCAGCGGCGGCGAAGCGTTGGGACATTTCCTTGAAGAAGCTCATGTCCAGGTAGACCTGGCGGTCCGCCGGGCAATAGAACGGACCGGTCGCCGAGGAGGCCAGGCCGCAGGCCGAGTTGACTCGACCGCTGAACAACACCAGTTTGGGTTGCTGGTACTGGCGTCCGGCCTGTTGGAAAACCTGGCCCCAGGTGTCTTCGGTATCGCCGAGGATCGAGCGCACGAACTCGGCCTGTTCATCGTTGGCCGGTGGCGCCTGGCGGGTTTGTGAAGTGGCAGGCGCGGACTGGTCCATCTGCCCGGCCAGTTGCCCGAGAATCTGCATCGGGTCCTGGCCAGTGATCCAGCCAATGCCGACGATCAGGAGAATGGCGGTCAGGCTCAATCCCTTGCCGCCACCGAAACGCATTCCGCCACCGCCCCCACCGTCACCACGGGCGTCCACCACGTTGTCACTGCGGCGACCTTTTTTCCATAACATGTGGGAAGTCCTCTGAATGACTCTGCTAGAAATGACTGCTGTGGCGGTGAGTCTAGCTTTTAGGCGCCCAAGGTGCGCGCCGCGCTTGAGCTGTCAGGCAACGGACACGGGTTTTGGTTCAGCGATGAGCCAATCCTGCCTGGCTGCGGAATTTTCATTACACTTCGGATTCAGAACTTATCGGCATGCTCGCTGGCCCAATAACTGCAACGTGCGTCACGGCCCCTACATCAAGCAACGCAGGTTTCCCTCATGACCGTCAGCACACCGCTCTCCGGCGTCAATCAGGCTTTCAAGGGCATCGTGCTTATTCTGGTCGCAACGTTCCTGTTCTCCAGTCATGACGCTTTAGCAAAATATCTCTCGGGTTTCTATCCGATCGTCATGGTGGTGTGGGCCCGCTATGTGGTGCACACATTGCTGATGGCGGGTATTTTCCTGCCCCGTTCTGGGTTGCGTGTCCTGCGTACCAAGCGCCCTTTATGGCAACTGGCCCGGGCTTTGTGCCTGCTGGGCACCAGTCTGTTTTTCACCACCGCGTTGATGTTCATTCCACTGGCGGAGGCGACGGCGGTCAACTTTCTCGCGCCCGTGCTGGTGACCGCGTTGTCGGTGCCGTTGCTGGGGGAGCACGTGACGCGCGGTCAATGGATCGCGGTGATCTTCGGTTTTATCGGGGTGTTGATCATTGTCCATCCCGGTGGCGATCTGTTCACCCCGGCGGTGTTGTTGCCCTTCTGTTCGGCGTTGTTTTTCTGTTTCTACCAACTGCTCACGCGCAAGCTCAGCGAGATCGACAGCCCGACCACCAGTAATTTCTTTGCTGGCCTGTGCAACACCTTGGTGATGAGCGCGCTGGTGCCGTTCTTCTGGCAAGTGCCGAGCCTGTGGCATGGGGTGATGATGCTGGCGCTGGGTGCCTGTGGGATGACCGCGCACCTGATGCTGACCCAAGCCTTCCGCTTTGCCGCCCCGGCGCTGCTTGCGCCGTTCGGGTATTGCCAGATCGTGTTTGCCGGGCTGCTGGGCTGGTTGTTCTTCAGCCATACGCCGACGCTGACCACCGTGGTGGGCATCGCCCTGATCTGCTTGAGTGGGTTGGCGGCGGCGTGGCAGCAGCGGCGGGTTTAGCACGGATTGTGGAGGGATCGATTGTGGGAGCAAGGCTTGCCCGCGATGAGGGCGATGTGGTCCTTGATGAACCGAGGCGCCTGTATCGCGGGCAAGCCTTGCTCCCACAGTAGAGAGTCATTCCCACAGCAGTGGCTTGGCTCCCACCGTTGGATGAATGATCCGGGCTGACTGGAATCAGTTTTCCAGGGTCGGCACCTTGCGCGGCGCCATGAAGTACAGCCAGGTCAGGGCAATGAAGTACATCGCCGGAATCAGAGTGAACAGCACGGTGTAGTTGTTGTTGGTGATCGTGAGGATGTGGCCCACCAACTGGGTCATGAACATCCCGCCGATGGCCGCGCACATGCCGCCGAAGCCGAACACCGTACTCATCATGTGCTTGGGCGTGTAGTCCATCACCAGGCTCCAGATGTTGGCGGTCCAGGCCTGGTGCGCGCCGATGGCCAGGGAAATGGCGAACACCGCCATCCACAGGTTGCTTGCGCCGGCGGCCATGATCACGCCGATGATGCAGCAGGCGAACAGCAGCATGGACACCAGCCGCGCCTTGATCGGATTGAGGCCGCGACCGATCAGGAACGAAGACAGGATCCCGCCGCCCACGCTGCCGAAGTCGGCGGTGAGGTAGATGATGATCAGCGGGATGCCCATCTGGGTCACGTTGATGCCCAGGTTGTATTGCTGGTTCAGGAACGGCGGCAACCAATAGAGATAGAACCAGAACACCGGCGCGGTGATCGAGTAGGCCAGGGCGAATGCCCAGGTGCCGCGCATGCGCAGGATGCGTGAGAACGGTACGCGGACCTGGTCCGGTTCATCCTGGGCCTGGATGTAGTCCAGCTCCGACTGTTTGACGGTGGGGTGGTCTTCGGGGTTGAAGTATTTCAGGCCCCAGAACAGCAACCAGATACCGCCCAGGGCGGCCATGCACAGGAACGCGGCCTGCCAGCCCCACACGTGCAGGACCAGCGGCAGCAGCATCGGGGTGAACATCGCGCCAACGTTGGTCCCGGCGTTGAAAATGCCGGTGGCCACGGCCCGTTCGCCCGCCGGGAACCACAGCCGGGTGGTCTTCACGCAGGCCGGGTAGTTGGCGGCTTCGGTGAGACCGAGGATGAAGCGGCAGACCATGAAGCCCACCGCCGACGTCGCCAGGCCATGGGCGCCGGTCGCCAGGCTCCAGAGCAGCACCGCGCAGAAGAACACACGCTTGACGCCGATCCGGTCGATCAGCCGCCCCTGCAACACGAAGCCGACGGCATAACCGACCTGGAACCAGAAGTTGATGTTGGCGTAATCCATCGCCGTCCAGCTCATTTCCTTGGCCAGGATCGGCTGCATGACGCCGAGGGCGGCGCGGTCGATGTAGTTCAGGGTGGTGGCGAAAAACACCAGGGCGAGCATGCCCCAACGGGTCTTGCCCACGGCCATGGCGCCGCGGATCTTGTCACCGACGCTGCCGGTGGAGGCCCCCAGGCCAGGGGCCAGGCGGGAACTTTGGGAAGGAATCATAGCGTGTACCCGTTTTTGAAATTCTTATGGTCGGTCTGGGTCTGTCCATCGACGTCGGCGATCAGGGCTTGCGTCGATGTGGGGAGCGATGGTGCGCAGTGAGCAAAAAATCGTCAATTCGGCAATCGGCATTTTGTTCGATAATCGCCCAAAAAACTAACCGGATGGTACATATTAAATTGCTGAAAGAAACCGGCAGCTCAATAATCGCCTGACTCTTTCAAAAGCGGCGCACCTTTTGTAGCCGATGCCTGTCCCGGGAGCCGAAGTCATGCAGCGTTCCATTGCCACCGTATCCTTGAGCGGTACCTTGCCGGAAAAACTCGAAGCCATTGCCGCCGCCGGTTTTGACGGGGTGGAAATCTTCGAGAACGACCTTCTCTATTACGATGGCAGCCCGCGGGAAATCAGGCAGATGTGCGCCGACCTGGGCATCGCCATCACCTTGTTCCAACCGTTTCGTGACTTCGAGGGCTGCCGTCGTGATCGCCTGTCGCGCAACCTGGAGCGGGCCGAGCGCAAGTTCGACTTGATGCAGGAACTGGGCACCGACCTGGTGCTGGTGTGCAGCAACGCCTCGGCCGACAGCGTCGGCGATGAGCAGATCCTGATCGATGACCTGCGCCTGCTGGCCGAACGGGCCGGTGCGCGGGGCTTGCGTATCGGTTACGAAGCGCTGGCCTGGGGCCGCCACGTCAATACGTATCAACAGGTCTGGAACATCGTGCGCCAGGCCGATCACCCCAGCCTTGGCGTGTTGCTCGACAGCTTCCATACCTTGTCCCTCAAGGGCGACCCGAGGGCGATTGCCGAGATCCCGGGCGACAAGATTTTCTTCGTGCAAATGGCCGACGCGCCGATCCTGGCCATGGATGTCCTGGAGTGGAGCCGACATTTCCGTTGTTTCCCGGGGCAGGGCGAATTCGACTTGCCGGGGTTCCTGGCGCCGATCATCAAGAGTGGTTATACCGGGCCGCTGTCGCTGGAGATCTTCAACGACGGCTTCCGCGCCGCGCCGCCACGGGCCAATGCTGCCGACGGCCTGCGCTCGCTGCTGTACCTGGAAGAAAAGACCCGCCAACGCCTGGCCGAAGAAGCGAGCGTCGTCGGCAATGCCGACATCTTGTTCGCCACCCCGCCGGCCAGCGAATATGACGGCATCGAATTCCTCGAGTTCGCCGTGGACGATAGCCTCGGTGCCAAGCTCTCCCATTGGCTGGAGCGGCTGGGGTTCGTCAAGGCCGGCCAGCATCGTTCGAAGAATGTCAGCCTGCTGCGCCAGGGCGATATCAACCTGATCCTCAACAGCGAACCGTACTCCTTCGCCCACAGTTTTTTCGAAGCCCACGGGCCTTCGTTGTGCGCCACCGCCGTGCGCGTGAAAAACAGTGCCAGCGCCTTGGAGCGGGCCATTGCCTACAAGGGCCAGCCCTACCGCGGGCTGGTGGGGCCCAATGAGCTGGAGCTGGCGGCGGTGCGTGCACCGGACGGCAGCCTGATCTACCTGGTGGACCAGGAAGCCGACGTCTACGGCACCGATTTCAACCTGCAGCCGGGGGCTGTCATCGGGGCCGGGCTCAAGCGCATCGACCACATGGCCATGGCGCTGCCGGCCGACAGCCTCGACAGTTGGGTGCTGTTCTACAAGAGCCTGCTGGATTTCGAGGCCGACGACGAAGTCGTCTTGCCCGACCCCTATGGCCTGGTGAAAAGCCGTGCGCTGCGCAGCCGCTGCAGTTCGATCCGCTTGCCGCTGAACATTTCCGAGAACCGCAACACCGCGATCTCACACGCGCTGTCGAGTTATCGCGGCTCCGGCGTGCATCACATCGCCTTCGATTGCGACGACATCTTCGCCCAGGTCAGTCGTGCCAAAGAGGCGGGCGTGCCGTTGCTGGACATCCCGCTCAACTACTACGACGACCTGGCGGCGCGTTTCGATTTCGACGACGAGTTCCTTAGCGAACTGGCCTATTTCAACGTGCTGTACGACCGCGACGCCCAGGGTGGCGAGCTGTTTCACGTTTACACCGAGCCGTTCGAGGGGCGGTTTTTCTTTGAGATCATCCAGCGCAAGAACGGTTACGCCGGTTATGGCGCCGCCAACGTCGCGGTGCGCCTGGCGGCCATGGCCAAGTCCCGCAGCGGTGGCTTGCGGCACGCCAAGTTGTAGAGAAATCGTAAACGCGGCGGTAATGGGCAGTGGCGTGGCTTCCTTCAGTGCACGGTGCGGCCCATAATCGCCAGCCTGTGCAGTGATGGCCGTGAGCCCCGCAATGACTATGAATCCAGAGCTTTCCGCAGCGCTCGACGAACCCGTCGCCACGCCGCGCAAGAGTCGCAAGAACAACCCGGAAAAGACCCGGGAAAACATTCTTCAGGAAGCCATCGTCGAGTTCGTCCAGCAAGGCCTGGCCGGCGCCCGGGTCGATGCCATCGCCGAGCGCATCCACACTTCCAAGCGCATGATCTACTACTACTTCGGCAGCAAGGAGCAGTTGTACGTCGAGGTGCTGGAAAAGCTCTACGGGGATATCCGCACCACCGAGAGCCGCTTGCACCTGGCGGAACTGGCCCCGGTCGACGCGATCCGGCGCCTGGTGGAATTCACCTTCGACCACCACGACCGCAACGTGGATTTCGTGCGCATCGTCTGCATCGAGAACATCCACAACGCCGAGTACGTGAAGCAGTCAGGCACGATCAAGGCGATGACCAACACCATCCTCGATTCCCTGGGGGTGATCCTGCGTCGCGGCGCCGAAGAGGGCGTGTTCCGTGCCGGCCTCGAGCCGCTGGATATACACCTGCTGATCAGCTCGTTCTGTTTCTACCGAGTATCCAACCGCCAGACGTTCGGTGAGATCTTTCAGATCGACCTGTCGGCTGAAGCGGTCAAGCAGCGGCATCGGCAGATGGTTTGTGAGTCGGTGTTGCGCTACCTGCAGCCCTGACACCGAACCGAATGTGGGAGCTGGCTTGTGTGGGAGCGAGCTTGTGTGGGAGCGAGCTTGCTCGCGATAGCGGTCGATCAGCCAACACCGATTGTGACTGAGATACCGTCATCGCGAGCAAGCTCGCTCCCACAAGTCGTTCCCACAAGGGATTTATCACCAGGCTTTAGTGATTCATGCTTTGAAAATGCGCCAGCATCCGCTGCGCATCCGGCGCCACGCCGCTGAACAGTTCGAACGCCTTCACCGCCTGGAACACCGCCATATTGCCGCCATCCAGGGTGCGGCAGCCGATGGCGCGGGCGTTACGCAGCAGTTCGGTTTCCAGTGGGAAGTAGACGATTTCCGCGACCCACAGGGTGCCCCGCAACAGCTCGACCGGCACCGGCATGCCCGGTAGTTTCGCCATGCCCATGGGCGTGGTGTTCACCAGACCGTCGGCCTCGGCCATGGCGCTGGGCAGGTCATGCCCGGCGCGAGCGCGGCCTGGGCCGAAGTGTTGGTTCAAGTTGTTGACCAGTGCCTCGGCACGGCTGACCTCGACGTCAAAAATGCTCAGGGTTTCCACGCCCTCCAGCAGCAACGCGTGGGCCACCGCCGCGCCGGCGCCCCCGGCGCCCATCTGGACCACGCGCTGGCGCGCCACATCCCCCAGGCCACGGCGAAAACCTTCGGCGAACCCCAGGCAGTCGGTGTTGTGGCCGATGCGCTTGCCGTCCTTGAGCACCACCGTATTGACTGCGCCGATGCCACGGGCCTCGGGCGACAACTCATCCAGCAGCGGGATGATCGCCTGCTTGCAGGGGAAGGTGATGTTCAGGCCGGTGAAGTCCATGCGTTCGGCGGCCACCAGCAAATCAGCCAGGGCGCCGCTGTCGAGTTTCAGCGCGTCGAGGTCGATCAGCCGATAGAGGTAGCGCATGCTTTGGGCATCGCCTTCCTGCTCATGTAGCGCAGGCGTGCGGGACGCCTGGATGCCCGCACCGATCAGGCCGGCCAGCACAGTGATATTCGACATGGACATCAACCCTTCAACCGCTGACTGAAATGTTCAAGGGCCAGGCGATAACCATGGCTGCCAAACCCGCACATCACGCCAATGGCGACGGATGAGACGAAGGAGTGATGGCGGAATGTTTCGCGGGCGTGGACGTTGGACAGGTGGACTTCGATGACCGGTACTTCGCTGGCCACCAGGGCGTCGCGGATCGCCACGGAGGTGTGGGTCCAGGCTGCCGGGTTGATGACGATACCGGCGCACCGGCCCCGGGCGCCGTGAATCCAGTCCAGCAGCTCGCTTTCCTGATTGGTCTGGCGAAACTCCACCGCCAAGCCGAATTCTTCAGCGGCGCGGCCACACAGTGCCGAGATGTCGGCCAGGGTTTCATGGCCGTAGGTTGCCGGCTCGCGGGTGCCGAGCAGGTTCAGGTTCGGGCCGTTGAGCACCAGAACGATCGGAGGCATCGCAATTTCTCCACATTTTTATTGTTGGTGTCGGCGGGGGTTCAGCCGGTGGAGATAAATTGTACTAGATGGTTAATTTGGTCAAATAAAGCCGACGCCCTTGGTCATTAAGTGTTCGATGATCG
>NZ_JACNDD010000018.1:0-65041 GCF_017351395.1 Pseudomonas sp. FW305-28 | reverse complement strand
CTGGCTTGCCAGTTTTCTGGCTGATCAACGCAGCCAGCTCAGTCAACGTGTAGCTGCTATCCCCCGCCAGTTCATAGACTTTGCCCGCCTGCCCTTCAGTGGTCAGCACCACCGCCGCGGCTTGGGCGTAGTCGGCACGGGGCGCGGAGCTGATTCGGCCCTCCCCGGCGCTGCCAAGCAGGACGCCATGTTCCACGGCGCTCGGTACGTTCGCCAGGTAGTTTTCGCTGTACCAGCCGTTGCGCAGCAATACGTGGGGCACGCCCGAGGCTTTCAAGGCGGCTTCGGTATCGCGATGTTCAGCGGCCAAGCCCAAGGTGGAGGTGTCGGCGTGCAGGACACTGGTGTAGGCCAGGAACGTGACACCTGCGGCCTTGGCGGCATCGATCACGGCGCGGTGTTGGGCGGCGCGGCTGCCCAGTTCATTGGAGGAGATCAACAGCAGTTTATCGACGCCTTTGAGCGCGGCAGTCAATGTGGCCGGTTGGTTGTAGTCGGCGGTGCGTACCACCACGCCCCGGGCGGCCAGGTCCTGGACTTTGCCGGGGTCTCTGACCAGGGCGACGATTTGCTCGGCTGGCACGCGTTCGAGCAGGGACTGGATAACAAGACGGCCCAGTTGGCCGGAGGCTCCGGTGATGGCGATCATGACAAATACCTTGATGGAAAAAGGACGAAAAGCCATCCTAGGGACCAAGGTAACTTTTTGTAAGTACGTACATAAAGGTAAGTATCGTGAACACACCCATCGGAAATTCCGAGCCGTTTAGCGCCGCTGTTCGACGCGGCGATGTACTGAGCGCCGATTGCCCTTCTCGGGAGGTCCTCAAGCACATGACCAGCCGCTGGGGCGTGCTGGTGCTGGTCATTTTGCTGGGCGGGATGCACCGCTTCAGCGAGCTGCGCCGCAAGATCGGCGGGGTCAGCGAGAAGATGCTTTCGCAGACGTTGCAGGAGCTTGAGGCGGATGGGTTGGTCAACCGCAAGTCGTTACCGGTGGTACCGCCGCATGTAGAGTACCGCTTGACGCCGTTGGGTCGGGAGGCGGCGGAGCATCTTGAGGTGATGGTGAATTGGATTGAGGAGAAGATCCCGCAGATTATGGCGGTGCGGCGGGGTCGGTTGGGGGGTGAGGCGCAGGAGTGATTGGGGCTGCTCGGCGACAAGAGACAGGTCTATATTCAAGGGGGGGCCCCTTCAATAACATTCGCGTGGATGCTTGCTTGTTTGTCGCCGTGGGCTCGGGCGGCTTCAAGGCCTTGTTCCCAGGCTTGGCGGGCTGCCGGTAGGTCGCCCTGACCTAGGTAGGCCTTATCCAATAGTTTCCATGCCGCCGAATACTTGCATTGAATAATGGGGGAAAATTTATTTCCAGCCAATAACTCCCCTTTTCATCATTGTCCCCTTTTCATGTCTTCGACGGCCAAGCGACAACCTATATTCCTGTAAATTGGATCCAATATAGCAAATGAGTATATGGAGCAAAGAAATAATAGTGTCATTTCTCAAAATGGCTATGTTAGTTTCGCTCTGCCTTGCAATGAAATGCGAATGGCATAACCTTTCAAAAAGATGGAGCTTTTTTATGAAACTCGATATGTCCAAACTGATCGTATCTCAATCCGCACTGAGCCTGACTGCAATGGTTGCGCTGTCGAGCGTAAATAAATCTATCGGCGAATAAATTTCGACGGTGATTTATTAGAAGGACTGCCATATCGCTATGGCGGTCCTTCTTTTTATGGAGAGTCCGTTTCAAGGAGAAGTCAATTGAGCATCTTAATCACAAATGAAGAGTATCGCCAAGATTCCTACGCATTGCTCAATCAATACAAAGAGTCGATGACCTACTTGGCAAGCGTGTTTAATGATGACTATCAAAAATCCGACTCTGTAACCAAGCTGCCTTGGAAGTCTTTCGCATTCTACAATAAGTGCATCAAAAGCTTGCAAGCTAATGATGCAGCTTCAGGCTTACATTTTTTTCAAGAAGCCAAGCAAAACGAAAGGCAAGGATCTGAAGGATTCAGGGTTTCTGGATTCTCTGAAAACAACCGAAAAGAAGAAATTGACCTGGTTGTCGATGAAATAAGAGAAGAGGCGTCTGGTAAAATCAGCATTGGTTTCATCGGCGCTGATGTTGTCGAGATCGAGAAAGCGAAATTAATCACGGGAATAGAACTTCTTAAGGCCCAATCGATAGACCTATACAATGAGGCTGAGATCTTAATAGATGAAATAGTCTTGACGGGGCCGGGTGATGAATACCATATCAGATCGGCCAGCAGTTACAATTTATTAGGGCTGGTTTTGATATGGGCCGATGAAGTCCATAGCCCCATCTATTACGCACAACAGGTAGTCCACGAGGCCGCCCATTTAAGACTGTTTTTAAAAAGCACAGACGACAGGTTTGTCTTGAATCCAGAGAGCGAATTATACACAGCGCCATTCAGGCCTGATGCACGTCCCATGCTAGGTATATTTCACGCACTTTTCGTACTGGCTAGAATTGCACTCGCGATGTCTGGCTTGGGGAAAATAGCGTCTGGAAAACTAGCAGAGGAGGCGCTTGAGAAAGGGCGGGTAGCTGAGAAGAGATTTTTTGCGACTGCCGCTCAGATCAAGCGGGACGGGGTGTTGACGCCCATGGGACAACAGATTTTCGATGAGTGCTTGCAGGAAATCACCAAAATATCACCTTTTCGCAATGTCTATGATGACATGCTAAAAAGTGGATTCTGACCAATGAACAGTTCTAAAAGAATTGCCCCACATGATTACGTATTTTTATTGCTAGTGGCGCTGATCTGGGGGGGGAACTTCGCCCTGATCAAAGTAGGGCTTGAACAAATAAAACCATTCGTGATGACATTCATCAGGTTTTCGCTTTGCGTCTTCCCGTTTGTATTTTTCATGCCAAGACCTAAGATTCCAGCGTATGTACTCGCCGCATATGGAATATTGTTTGGGGGCGGAATATGGGGGTGCGCCAACATTGCCATATATACAGGCACCTCCCCCGGCACGGTATCCCTCATCATTCAGCTCAGCGCATTCATTACATTTATCATTGGCCTGATTGCCTTTAAGGAAAGAGCTTCCAACATCAGTATTATCGCCCTCGCAATATCGCTCTCTGGTCTTTTCTTGATGCTTATCAAAAACAATCAGGGTTCAGGCCCGTTGGGCGTCGCTATCTGCTTGCTCGCAGCTTTCTGCTTTAGCTTGTGTACATTCATTATTCAAAAGTACAAACCTAAAGACCTGCTGCCATTTATGATTTGGAGCTTATTATTCAGCCTTCCAATTCTATTTATTCTTGCCTTGTACTTTGAAGGGGCCGACGCATTCTATAGCCTGAGGGATGCAATAAACTACAAAGTCATAGTGTCGCTGATCTCACAGTCTTACGTGACTACTCTGCTGGGCTACTGGATATGGAACTACAATATAAGAAAATATTCCGGATCCACCGTGGCCCCCATAGGCTTGCTGGTTCCATTTTTCGCCATAATCATTTCCTACCTGTTCTTTAGCTACCCGATAAACGGAACAGTCATTCTATCGATAGGCTTGGTTTTCTGCGGCGTCATCTTGTTCAACCTACGACATAGCATTGAGCAGTTGTTCAACAAGACCGCCATACACAGATAACACGACCTTGCTCAGGTTTAAAATTTGCCGCAAGAGCGCATGCACCACTTCAATGCCGGCGCAGCCAAACCGCCCAAAAAAAGTGCGTTTCGTTTGTCATTTAGGAACGCTTTTTTTGCTCGTTGATGCAGTTGCAAAGTTTAACTTTCAAAGCGTCTTAAAAACGGGGTTCTAGCGTGCACAAAAACGCTATGGCCAGCATTTATCACGGCCCAGGCGGTAGTTCACAGCGCTCAAGGATGCCGTTCACTTCCGTCCTGCCGAAACGCTTACGATAGGGAAATCATCATGAAGAATTTTTCAAAAGAATTAGCTATTTTTTTAGTCTGCTCAACGGCTTACCGCCTATGTTCCGGGGCACTGGTGGTCTCCCTGACGTGGACCATCCTCAACCAGAACGAAGGTGGTTATTTGCCTTTGGCATTGGCGATTTTTTGCTCCTTCATTCCGGCCTTCATCACGCCGGTGGTTATCAAGCGGCTGTCGGCGCGAATGAACGGCCGGAAAATGAGCAGCTGGTTTACGTTTTGTCTGGCCGGTCTCAGCCTGGTGGTAGGGGCAAGCCGAGACATCACCCTTGCATTGCTAGCCGCCAACCTTTTTGTCTGGCTGGTTTTCATGCTGCTCGAAGCCAGCTTGGATATGTGGTTCACCCAGGTTCAGCGCGGTATGGATGAAGCCTCTGTCAGACGAATCAGTGGTGCCACAACTGCAACCGGTCAAGCGGCCCTGATGATTGGACCGTTGTTGGCAGCCGGCTTGATGCCGATCCTGCCGGGCATGGGGTTCTTTATTTTTCTGGGCGCTGGATTCCTGCTGGTATCAGCGATTTGTTACATCCGCCATGGTCTCTCGGTGGTGGCACAAGAGGCTAGCGAGACAGTTGCGCCAGCCAAGCTTCCACTCACCCTGTTTGTGCCAATGGTGCTGATCTGGCCAATCCTCGGGGCCTTCAACTTCATGCTTCCAGTGTATGTGTCGAGCCATGGCTGGGCGCTATTTGAGCTTGGTGTGCTGGATGCAGTGTTTGGCATGGGGATGGCGTTGGTGGGAGTACTGATCATTCTGAGTAATACCGGTCGCAATCTATCGGTATTTCTCTCGGGGTTGATCGGGCTGGCCGTCATTTCCGCAGCGGTATGGTTTATGGTGCCAGATACCCTAGTGCTCAAGGCTCTAAGCCTGCTGATCCTTGGCATGGCCTTTGGCGGTGCGCGGGTGCATATCCGAGCTGCGATTGCCTACCGCTACAGCGAGGCTGCCGTTGGTGCCTGTGTTAGCCGGGCGAACGCCCTCGCAACGCCGGTCTTGCTGTTAATCCTAAGCCTGCAGCTGGCATTAATCGAGAGCGCGTGGTTGATACCGTTTCTGATGATTACCTTGTCCATTGTTCTATTGCTACAGACATCGGCGACTCGCTTTGCCCAGGGGCACACGAGCCCGGTAACAGCAGGTGCCTGATAGTCCTTATCCGGGGGCAACATAGCCCCTTAATGCCGGAGTTCAGTGTTGGCTGGTTGGCGGGCTGGTCTTGAGAACGTGGTGGGGCTTTTTTGTGAGTGCTTCGCACTCAAGCGGGAGCAAGCTCCCTCGCCACAAAAAGCGGTTTTGTGCAAAGTCAGTGGTGGCGATCCAGCTTTTTGAGGAACACGGTCATTTCTTTTTCCGCCTGCTTGTCGCCGTGGGCGCGGGCAGCTTCGAGGCCTTGTTCCCAGGCTTGGCGGGCGGCTGGTAGGTCGCCTTGGCCTTGGTGGGCCTTGCCCAGAAGTTTCCAGGCGGCTGAGTACTTGGGGTCGAGTTCGACGCAGCGCTGGAAGTGTTCGGCGGCGCGGGGGAATTCGCCGAGGTCCAGGTAGCCTTTGCCCAGGCCGAAGCGCAGCAGGGCGTTATCCATGCCTTTGGCGAGCATTTTTTCCAGGGAGTCGAGCATGACGGCGTCCTTATCTGTTGTGTCAGGGGTTGATCGGTTGGCTGCTAGATAGCTATCGCGAGCAAGCTCGCTCCCACAGGGGGTTGGGGTTGCTCACTGCATTTGTGAGCAATGGCGATCCTCTGTGGGAGCGAGCTTGCTCGCGATGAGGCCCTTTCTGTCACTGCACATCCCAGATCAGAAGAAACTCAACCCCACATGGAACAGCTTCTCGACATCGCGAATGTGCTTCTTGTCCACCAGGAACAGGATGACATGGTCGCCGGTCTTGATCGTGGTGTCGTCGTGGGCGATCAGGACTTCTTCGTCGCGGATGATTGCGCCGATGGTGGTGCCGGGTGGCAGGCCGATGTCGCGGATGGCTTTGCCGATCACTTTGCTGGACTTGGCATCGCCGTGGGCAATGGCTTCGATGGCTTCGGCCGCGCCGCGGCGCAGGGAGTGGACGCTGACGATGTCGCCGCGGCGCACGTGGGCGAGCAAGGTGCCGATGGTTGCCAGTTGCGGGCTGATGGCGATGTCGATGTCGCCGCCCTGGATCAGGTCGACGTAAGCCGGGTTGTTGATGATGGTCATCACTTTCCTCGCACCCAGGCGCTTGGCCAGTAGCGACGACATGATGTTGGCTTCGTCGTCGTTGGTCAGGGCCAGGAAGATGTCGGCGTCGGCGATGTTTTCTTCCAGCAGCAGGTCGCGGTCGGAGGCGCTGCCTTGCAGCACCACGGTGCTGTCGAGGGTGTCCGAGAGGTAGCGGCAGCGGGCCGGGTTCATCTCGATGATCTTGACCTGGTAGCGGCTTTCGATGGCTTCGGCCAGGCGCTCGCCGATCTGCCCGCCACCGGCGATGACGATGCGTTTGTAGTTCTCGTCGAGGCGGCGCATTTCGCTCATGACCGCGCGAATGTTCGCTTTGGCGGCGATGAAAAACACTTCGTCGTCGGCTTCGATCACCGTATCGCCCTGGGGCAGGATCGGCCGGTCCCGGCGGAAAATCGCCGCGACTCGGGTCTCCACATTCGGCATGTGCTCGCGCAATTGGCGCAGTTGCTGGCCCACCAGCGGCCCACCGTAGTAGGCCTTGACCGCCACCAGTTGGGCCTTGCCTTCGGCGAAGTCGATCACCTGCAGGGCGCCGGGGTGCTCGATCAGGCGCTTGATGTAGTTGGTCACCACCTGCTCGGGGCTGATCAGCACGTCCACCGGGATCGCTTCGTTGTCGAACAGGTCGGCACGGGTCAGGTAGGCGGCCTCGCGCACCCGGGCGATTTTGGTCGGGGTGTGGAACAGGGTGTGGGCGACCTGGCAGGCGACCATGTTGGTTTCGTCGCTGTTGGTCACGGCCACCAGCATGTCGGCATCGTCGGCACCGGCCTGGCGCAGCACCGTGGGCAACGAGCCCCGGCCTTGTACGGTGCGGATGTCGAGGCGATCACCGAGGTCGCGCAGGCGTTCGCCGTCGGTGTCGACCACGGTGATGTCGTTGGCCTCGCTGGCCAGATGTTCCGCCAGCGAACCGCCGACCTGCCCTGCGCCGAGGATGATGATTTTCATCCAGTCACTCCTATCGAATCGGTCTTAACCGCGTGCGGCGGCGATCTTGATCAGCTTGGCGTAGTAGAAGCCGTCGTGCCCGCCTTCCTGGGCCAGCAACTGGCGGCCATGGGGCTGCTTCAGGCCGGCCTGGCTGGCGATGTCCAGTTCCCGGGCGCCCGGGGCGCGGGCGAGGAAGGCCTCGATCACTTCGGTGTTCTCGGTGGGCAAGGTCGAACAGGTGGCGTAGAGCAACATGCCGCCCACTTCGAGGGTTTGCCACAGGGCATCGAGCAGTTCGCCTTGCAACGTGGCCAGCGCGACGATGTCGTCCGGCTGGCGGGTGAGCTTGATGTCCGGGTGGCGACGGATCACCCCGGTGGCCGAGCACGGCGCGTCCAGCAGGATGCGCTGGAACGGTTTGCCGTCCCACCAGGTCGCGGTGTCGCGGCCGTCGGCGGCGATCAGTTGGGCGTCGAGGCCCAGGCGTTCGAGGTTTTCCTTGACCCGCACCAGGCGCTTGGCTTCCAGGTCCACCGCCACCACGCCGGCCAGCTTCGGCTCGGCCTCGAGGATGTGACAGGTTTTGCCGCCGGGCGCGCAACAGGCGTCCAGCACCCGTTGCCCGGGCGCCAGCTCCAGCAGGTCGGCGGCCAGTTGCGCGGCTTCGTCCTGGACGCTGATCCAGCCTTCGGCGAAGCCCGGCAACGCACGTACGTCACCCGGGGTTTCCAGCACGATACCGTCGCGGCTGTACTGGCACGGGATGGCCGGGATGCCCGCCTCGCCCAGCAACGCCAGATAGGCATCGCGGGTATGGTGGCGGCGATTGACCCG
The DNA here is from genome assembly GCF_017351395.1 of Pseudomonas sp. FW305-28. Lineage (NCBI taxonomy): Bacteria > Pseudomonadati > Pseudomonadota > Gammaproteobacteria > Pseudomonadales > Pseudomonadaceae > Pseudomonas > Pseudomonas sp. FW305-28. The sequence continues at coordinate 57,087 of NZ_JACNDD010000018.1, read as the reverse complement.
CAGGATCATCGGCGGGTGGGCGTTGTTGGCCGCGCAGATGGCTTCCCATTGCTCGGGCCAGAAGGCTTTCAGGGATTTCTGCAACCAGCGCGGGTGGGCGGTGCGCACCACCGGGTCGTGTTCCAGCTCGGCCAGCAGGGCTTCGCTTTCCCGCTGGGCACGGCGCAACACGGCATTGAGCAGGGCCTTGGCCCAGGGCTTTTTCAGCTTGTCGGCGCAGCCCACGGTTTCGCCGATGGCAGCGTGGGCCGGGACACGGGTGTAGAGCAGTTGATAGAGCCCCACCAGCAGCAGCGCTTCGACGTCGGCATCGGCGGCCTTGAACGGCTTCTGCAACAGCTTGGCCGCCAGGGCCGACAGCCGCGGCTGCCAGCGGGCGGTGCCGAACGCCAGGTCCTGGGTGAAACCGCGATCACGGTCTTCCACCTTGTCCAGTTGGGTCGGCAGGGAACTGTTCAGCGAGGCTTTCCCGCTGAGTACCGCGGCAAGGGCCTTGGCGGCGGCCAGACGCGGATTCATGAGGCGTCCGTCGCTTGGCCGAGGACGGTGCCGACGGCAAATTTCTCACGGCGGCTGTTGAACAGGTCGCTGAAGTTCAGCGCCTTGCCACCGGGCAGTTGCAGGCGCGTCAGGCACAGCGCCTGCTCACCGCAGGCAACGACGAGACCGTCCTTACTGGCGCTGAGGATTTCACCCGTTGCGCCCTTCCCTTCGGCGTAATTGGCCGCCAGCACTTTCAGGGCTTCGCCGTTCAAGGTGCTGTGGCAGATCGGCCACGGGTTGAAGGCCCGCACCAGGCGCTCCAGCTCGATGGCTGGGCGGCTCCAGTCGATACGGGCTTCGTCCTTGTTCAATTTGTGCGCGTAGGTGGCGAGGCTGTCATCCTGCACTTCGCCTTCCAGCGTGCCGGCAGCCAGGCCGGCAATGGCCTCGACCACGGCGGGCGGGCCGATGAGTGCGAGGCGGTCGTGCAGGCTGCCGCCGGTGTCGTCGGCGCTGATGGGGGTGCTGACCTTGAGCAGCATCGGCCCGGTGTCCAGGCCGGCTTCCATGCGCATCACCGTCACGCCGCTCTCGGCATCGCCGGCTTCCACCGCACGCTGGATCGGCGCGGCGCCGCGCCAGCGCGGCAGCAGCGAGGCGTGACTGTTGATGCAGCCCAGGCGCGGGATATCCAGCACCACTTGGGGCAGGATCAGGCCGTAGGCGACCACCACCATCAAGTCCGGCTGCAGCGCGGCCAGTTCGGCCTGGGCCTGCGCGTCGCGCAGGGTCGGTGGCTGCAACACCTGGATGCCGTGTTCCAGGGCAAGCTGCTTGACCGGGCTGGGCATCAGTTTTTGCCCGCGACCGGCCGGCCGGTCCGGCTGGGTGTAGACCGCGACGATGTCGTGGGGGCTGGCCAGCAGGGCCTTGAGGTGTTCGGCGGCAAATTCGGGAGTGCCGGCAAAGACGATGCGCAGGGGCTCAGTCATGGGAAGCTCTCAATTACAAAGCAGTCGCAAAAAGAAAAAGGCTTGCCGCGGCAAGCCTTTGAAGGGGGCATCAAGCATTCTGGCGATGGAGTTTTTCCAGTTTTTTCTTGATCCGGTCACGCTTGAGGGTAGACAGGTAATCCACGAACAACTTGCCGTTGAGGTGGTCGCACTCGTGCTGGATGCACACCGCCAGCAAGCCTTCGGCGATCAGTTCATAAGGCTGGCCGTCACGGTCCAGGGCCTTGATCTTGACCTTCTGCGGACGGTCGACGTTTTCATAGAAGCCTGGAACCGAAAGGCAGCCTTCCTGATACTGGTCCATCTCGTCGGTCAGGGTTTCGAACTCGGGGTTGATGAACACCCGCGGCTCGCTGCGGTCTTCGGAAAGGTCCATCACGACGATACGCTTGTGCACGTTGACCTGGGTCGCGGCGAGGCCGATGCCTGGCGCCTCATACATTGTTTCAAACATGTCATCGACCAACTGACGCACTTCGTCGTCCACTACGGCCACCGGTTTGGCGATAGTGCGCAGGCGCGGGTCCGGAAATTCGAGAATGTTCAAAATGGCCATAAGCTTGATAAATGCACGTGTGAGGTAAAGTCGAGTGGCTGGCCTGGCGTGTCTTGGGATGCAGGCTACCGTTGTAAAACGTTGCCCTTGGGGAAAACAGCTCCGCAGGGCGGCGAGCCACGGGGGCTCTGGCGTTTTACGCGAACGCACATAATAAAGGGATTCACCGCATGAGGAAATCACTACTCGCCCTGCTGCTCCTGGCTTCGGCCGGTATCGCGCATGGGCAAGTGCAACTTCGGGAAGGTTTTCCCCAGCAATACACGGTGGTGACGGGGGACACATTGTGGGACATTTCCGGCAAATACCTGCGCGAGCCGTGGAAATGGCCCGAACTCTGGCAGGCCAACCCGCAGATCGAAAACCCCAACCTGATCTATCCGGGCGATACCCTGTCGCTGGTCTACGTCAACGGCCAGCCGCGCCTGACCCTCAATCGCGGCGCCTCCCGCGGCACCATCAAGCTGTCGCCACGCATTCGCAGTTCGCCGGTGGCCGACGCCATCCCGAGCATTCCGCTGCAAGCCATCAACAGCTTCCTGCTGAGCAACCGCATCGTCGATACGCCTGAGGATTTCGACAAGGCGCCCTACGTCGTCGCCGGCAATGCCGAGCGGGTACTCAGTGGCATGGGGGATCGGGTCTTCGCCCGTGGCACATTCGACTCGAACCAGTCGGCCTACGGCATCTTCCGCCAGGGCAAGGTCTACACCGACCCCGAGACCAAGGAATTTCTGGGCATCAACGCCGACGACATCGGCGGCGGCGAAGTGGTCGCTACCGAGGGCGATGTCACCACCCTGGCCCTGCAGCGCACCACCCAGGAAGTGCGCCTGGGCGATCGCCTGTTCAGCGGCGAAGAGCGCTCGATCAATTCGACCTTCATGCCCAGCGCGCCAAAATCGGACATCAACGGGTTGATCCTGGACGTGCCCCGGGGCGTGACCCAGATCGGCGCGCTGGACGTGGTCACCCTGAACAAGGGCCGCCGCGATGGGCTGATCGAAGGCAACGTGCTGGCGGTGATGAAGACCGGTGAAACCGTGCGCGACCGCATCACTGGCGAGCCGGTGAAAATCCCCGATGAGCGGGCCGGCCTGCTGATGGTGTTCCGCACTTACGACAAGCTCAGCTACGGCTTGGTGCTGTACGCCTCGCGCTCGCTGTCGGTGCTGGACAAGGTCCGTAATCCATAACGGGTCTCACAAGTTACCAACAGAGTTATCCACAGCTTGTTCCCGTTTGTACGGGGCTCATAACGGTCAAGGATGATCGCATGTCATTACCTGAATCTGCTCCGGTTTCCCCTGCGGAACTGGAGGCCCGGCTACGTCTTCACCGCTTGCCGGAACTCGGTCCCAAGCGTTTCATGACCCTGATGGAGGCCTTCGGCTCGGCCTCCAAAGCCATCAGTGCACCGGCGAGTGCCTGGCGAGCGCTGGGCCTGCCGATCACCTGCGCCGAGGCGCGACGCAACCCGGATGTGCGTGACGGCGCCGCCCATGCATTGGCCTGGCTAGAGCGTGCGGGCCAGCATTTACTGATGTGGGACCAACTCGACTACCCGGCGCTGCTGGCACAGATCAGCGACGCGCCACCGCTGCTGTTCGTCGCGGGCGACGCCACCATTCTGGAAAAACCGCAGCTGGCGATGGTCGGCAGTCGCCGGGCCTCGCGGCCGGGCATGGACACTGCGGCGGCGTTTTCCCGCAGCCTGGCCGGGGCCGGTTTTGTCATCACCAGCGGCCTGGCCTTGGGTATCGATGCGGCGGCCCATCAGGCGGCGCTGGACGTTGGCGGGCGCACCGTCGGCGTGCTGGGCACCGGCCTGGAAAATTTTTATCCACAGCGCAATCGTCGGCTGGCGGACGCGATGATTGCCCAAGGCAGCGCGGTGCTGTCGGAGTTTCCGTTGGACGCGGCGCCCCACGCCAGCAACTTTCCGCGTCGCAACCGAATCATCAGCGGCTTGTCCCTGGGGGTGCTGGTGGTGGAAGCCAGTGTCGCCAGCGGCTCGCTGATCACCGCCCGACTGGCGGCGGAACAGGGCCGCGAGGTGTATGCCATTCCTGGATCGATCCATCACCCCGGCGCCCGGGGCTGCCATCAGCTGATCCGCGACGGTGCGGCGCTGGTGGAAACCGTCGAGCACATCCTTGAGGCGTTGCGCGGTTGGCAGCAGTTGCCGCTGGCCGCGACGCCTGAGCCGGTGACCCATCCGCTGCTGCGCCTGCTGCATGCCGCGCCGCTGAGCAGCGAGGCATTGGCCGACGCCAGCGGCTGGGGCTTGCCCAAAGTGTTGGCGGCGTTGACCGAGCTGGAAATGGAAGGACGCGCCACCTGTGACAACGGGCGCTGGTTTGCACGCTAGGTTTTATGGGGAAGATCGGTAAACTGCCCACAGCCTTATTTGCGTTGCGGGAGAAACTTTCATGGTCAACAGTTGGCGTGTGCAACAAGCCGCGCGAGAAATTCGCGCCGGGGCGGTGATTGCCTATCCAACCGAAGCGGTCTGGGGCCTGGGTTGTGACCCGTGGAACGAGGAGGCGGTGGAGCGCCTGCTGGCGATCAAGTCGCGGCTGCCCGACAAAGGCCTGATCCTGGTGGCTGACAACATCCACCAGTTCGACTTCCTGTTCGAAGACTTCCCCGAAACCTGGATGGACCGCATGGCCAGCACCTGGCCGGGCCCCAACACCTGGCTGGTGCCGCACCAGAACCTGCTGCCGGAATGGATCACCGGGGTACACGACACCGTCGCGCTGCGGGTCAGCGATCATCCCACCGTGCGCGATTTGTGCTCGTTGGTCGGGCCGCTGGTGTCCACCTCGGCCAACCCCCAAGGACGCCCGGCGGCGCGCACGCGGATTCGCGTCGAGCAGTATTTTCGTGGGCAGATCGATCTGGTGCTCGGCGGCAACCTGGGCGGGCGCAAGAACCCCAGCGTGATTCGTGACTTGGCTACTGGCAAGGTCGTGCGCCCGGACTGAGCCCGGATACAAACTCTGCATCTTGCACAAAACCACTGTGGGAGCGGGCTTGCTCGCGATGGCGTCAGGTCAGCCAGTATTGATATCGACTGACACACCGCTATCGCGAGCAAGCTCGCTCCCACAGGAATTTGTGGCGAATGCCGGATCTGTGGACACTGCAAAACCCTTGTGGGAGCGAGCTTGCTCGCGATGGCATCAGATCAGCCAGCATTGATGTTGACTGACGCACCGCTATCGCGAGCAAGCTCGCTCCCACAGGTTTTCAAACAATCTGAACCACCAAATCTCAGGGCAGGAGAATGGTCGACCCCGTCGTCCGCCGCGCCGACAGCTCGGTCTGGGCCTTGGCCGCTTCCGCCAATGGATAACGCTGGTTGATGTCCACCGTGAGCTTGCCGCTACTGATCATCCCGAACAGTTCATCGGCCATGCGCTGCAGGTTTTCGGCATTGTTGGCGTACGTCGCCAGGGTCGGGCGGGTGACGTACAGCGAGCCCTTGGCCGAAAGAATCCCCAGGTTCACACCCTCCACCGCCCCCGAGGCATTGCCGAAGCTCACCACCAGGCCACGGGGGGCGACGCTGTCCAGGGAGGTCAACCAGGTGTCCTTGCCAACGCCGTCGTACACCACGGGCACCTTCTTGCCGTCAGTCAATTCCAGCACCCGTTGTGCGACGTTTTCCTTGCTGTAGTCGATGGTTTCCCAGGCGCCGTGGGATTTGGCGATGGCGGCTTTTTCCGGCGAACTGACGGTACCGATCAGCTTCACGCCCAAGGCCTTGGCCCACTGGCAGGCCAAGGAGCCCACGCCACCGGCGGCGGCATGGAACAGGATGGTTTCGCCACCCTTGAGCTCATAGGTCTGGCGCAACAGGTATTGCACGGTCAGGCCCTTGAGCATCACGCCGGCGGCCTGTTCGAAACTGATGGATTCGGGCAGATGCACCAGGTTGGCTTCGGGCAACACATGCACATCGCTGTAGGCCCCCAGCGGTCCGCTGCCGTACGCCACCCGGTCACCGACCTTGAACCGCGTGACACCGGGACCGATGGCCTCGACCACGCCCGCACCCTCGGCGCCCAGGCTCGAAGGCAGCGCCGGTGGCGGATAAAGACCGCTGCGGTAGTAGGTGTCGATGAAATTCAGGCCGATTGCCTTGTTGCTGACGCGTACCTGCTGCGGGCCCGGCTCGGCCGGCTGATAGTCGACATACTCGAGTACTTCGGGACCGCCGTGGGAACGGAACTGGATACGTTTGGCCATCTTCACTTTCTCCTTGTCGCAGACTTTTTACCAAGCCTGCTATCGGACTCCTAAGCTTGACCGTCGTCAACTGTGGCGTGGGCAAGTGCGGTGGTATCCTGTGCGCCCATTTGCCACCGGCCCGCTATACGCCGCGTAGCGTAGCCCTGATCAAGGTGACGTCATGTCCACTCGTACCGAGGCCGTGAAAGCCTATCTGCTCGACCTGCAAGACCGAATCTGCGCCGCCCTGGAAGCCGAGGATGGCGGCACGCGCTTCGTCGAAGATGCCTGGGCCCGGCCCGCCGGGGGTGGCGGTCGCACGCGGGTGATCGAAAACGGCACGGTGATCGAAAAGGGCGGTGTCAACTTTTCCCACGTCTTCGGCAGCGGCCTCCCACCCTCGGCCAGCGCCCATCGGCCGGAACTGGCCGGGCGCAGCTTCGAAGCCTTGGGCGTGTCGCTGGTGATCCACCCGCACAACCCCCACGTACCAACCTCCCACGCCAATGTGCGTTTCTTCATCGCCGAAAAGGAAGGCGAAGAGCCGGTCTGGTGGTTTGGCGGCGGCTTCGACCTGACCCCTTACTACGGCGCAGAAGAGGATTGCGTGCATTGGCACCGCGTCGCCGAGCAAGCCTGCGCGCCGTTCGGCCCCGAGGTGTACCCGCGCTACAAGGCCTGGTGCGACAGCTACTTCCACCTCAAGCATCGCAACGAGCCCCGGGGCATCGGCGGCCTGTTTTTCGACGACCTGAACGAGTGGGGTTTCGACACCTGCTTCGCCTTCATCCGCGCCATCGGCGACGCCTACATCGATGCCTACCTGCCCATCGTGCGTCGCCGCAAGCATGACGCGTTCACCGCCAAGCAACGGGAATTCCAGGAATTTCGCCGTGGGCGCTACGTGGAATTCAACCTGGTCTACGACCGCGGCACCCTGTTCGGGCTGCAATCAGGCGGACGTACCGAGTCGATCCTGATGTCCCTGCCGCCGCAAGTACGCTGGGGCTATGACTGGAAAGCCGAGCCGGACAGCGAAGAGGCGCGGCTGACCGAGTACTTCCTGCAGGATCGCGATTGGCTGGCGAAGGCCTGAACGGGGATATTCCATGGATCGCTACGTTGTAATGGGTAACCCGATCGGCCACAGCAAGTCGCCGTTGATCCATCGCCTGTTTGCCGAGCAGACCGGGCAGGTGCTGGACTACAGCACGCTGCTGGCACCGCTGGAGGATTTCTCCGGTTGCGCCCGGGCATTTTTCCGCGAGGGCCGTGGTGCGAACGTCACGGTGCCGTTCAAGGAAGACGCCTTCCGCCTGGCCGACACCCTGACCGAGCGGGCCCAGCGGGCCGGGGCGGTCAATACCTTGAGCAAACTGGCCGACGGTCGCCTGTTGGGTGACAACACCGACGGTGCCGGGCTGGTCCGGGACCTGACCGTCAATGCCGGCTTCAGCCTCCAGGGCAAGCGCATCCTGTTGCTGGGGGCCGGCGGCGCGGTGCGCGGCGCGCTGGAGCCGCTGCTGGCCGAAGCGCCGGCCTCGGTGATCATCGCCAACCGCACGGTGGAAAAAGCCGAAGGGCTGGCCAAGTCGTTCGCCGACCTGGGCCCGGTCTCGGCCAGTGGCTTCGATTGGCTGCAAGAGCCGGTGGACCTGATCATCAACGCCACCTCCGCGAGCCTGTCGGGGGATGTACCGCCGATTGCCGCCAGCTTGATCGAGCCCGGCAAGACGGTCTGCTACGACATGATGTATGGCAAGGAACCGACCTCATTCTGCCGTTGGGCCAGCGAACACGGTGCGGCGGTGTCGATGGATGGCCTGGGCATGTTGGCCGAGCAGGCGGGCGAAGCGTTCTACCTGTGGCGCGGGGTACGCCCGGACACCGCGCCGGTGCTGGCCGAGTTGCGCCGCCAATTGGCGCTGTAGGAACTGCGTAGGAGCTGTCGAGTGCAACGAGGCTGCGATCTTGCCCCAGACAATTGAGTCGCACATGAAAGAAGATCGCAGCCTTCGGCAGCTCCTACAGGGTTGAATCAGTTCAATCCTCAAAATGGATCGGGCAATGCTCCGGTCCCTCCAGCTTCAACAACTCCTCCACCACCTGGGGCCTGGCCTTGCGCAAGGTCAGGCTACGCCCCTGGGCGCGTAGGCGCCGGGCTTCCTGGTGGAGCATTTCCACCCCGGAATAATCGATGAAGTTGATCTGCTGGGCATCGATGACCACCCGCTGCGCCTGCAGCCGTTGCAGGCGTACTTGCAGGTAATGGCTGGCGCCGAAAAAGATCGAGCCACCCACCCGCAGGATCTCCGCCTCCCCCTCGCGAAAGTGCTGCACCCGCGGCTGTGAGGTGCGCTTGAGGTAGAAGAACAGCGAAGCCAGTACACCGGCGTAGATGGCAGTTTGCAGTTCCAGCAGCAACGTGGCCAGGCAGGTCAGGCTCATCACCATGAATTCGGCGCGGCTCACGCGGTACAACGCCCGGATACCACGGTGGTCCACCAGCCCCCAGGCGATCAGCAGGATGCTGCCGGCCATGGCCGGAATCGGGATGTGTGCGATCAGTTTCGCCCCGGCGACCGCAAACAACGCCACCCACAAGGCCGAGAACACCCCGGCCAGGGGCGAGCAGGCGCCGGCTTCATAGCTGAGGCCGGAACGGGTGAAGGAACCGGCCGACAAGGATCCGGAGAAAAATCCGCCAACGAGGTTGGAAAGCCCCTGCGCCCTCACCTCCTGATTCGCATCGAGCAATTGCCCGGAACGTACCGACAACGAACGGGCGATGGACAGGCTGGTGACCAGCCCGAGCATGCCCACCGCGACGGCCCCGGGCAGCAAGCGCAGGATCAGTTCCAGGTCCAGCGGCAGCAGCGTCAGCGGCGGCAGGCGCCCGGCGAAGGCGCTGACCAGCGCCACATGCCCGAACATCGCCGGCCACAGCCAGACCACCAGGCTGCTGATGATTAAAGTTATCAACAGGCTCGGCCAGCGCGGCAGCAAGCGCTTGAGCACCACGCCCAGGAGCAGCGTGCCCAATCCCAGCAGCAATGACGGTTTATCCACAGCCTCGATATGGCTGACCAACATCAGCAGGCCCTTCAATGCCGTGGCTTCATTGGGCAAATCGAGGCCCAGCAGGTTCGGCAACTGCCCCAATGCGATCACCACCGCCGCCCCCAGGGTGAAACCCAGCACCACCGAGTGGGAGACGAAATTCACCAGCGCGCCGAAACGCAACAGCCCCAGCAGCCACTGGAAAATCCCCGCCAGGACGGTCAGCAGCAGGATCAAGGTGATGTAGTCCTGGCTGGCGGGCACGGCCAACGGACTGACGGTGGCGTACAAGACGATGGAGATTGCCGCCGTAGGGCCGCAGATCAGGTGCCACGACGAACCCCAGAGGCAGGCGATCAGCACCGGCACGATCGCCGCGTACAAGCCATATTCAGGCGGCAAACCGGCAATCAGGGCGTAGGCAATGGATTGCGGCAACGCGAGAATCGCGCCGCTCAGGCCGACGATCAGGTCGCGGCCGACACTCTGGCGGGTCTGTCGGGGCAGCCAGCTCAGGAACGGAAAGAGTGAATGGCGCGTGGGGATTGCCATGGGGCCTCAAGGATGGGGGAATGGGGCAAGGGTATCAGGACCGGGCACCGTTCTCCCTGTGGCGAGGGGATTTATGTGGGAGCAAAGCTTGCTCGCGAAACAGGCACCTCGGTCTCTGAAAGACCGAGTCGTCTTCATCGCGGGCAAGCCTTGCTCCCACATGGATTTCCTCTCTACAGTGCTCCGCGCCCGCAAAGCAGCGGGGCTGTCAGAGCTTGGCCTTCACCGCCGCCAACGCATCCTTGCCATCCAGGGTCTTCACACCGTCCAGCCACTTATCCAGCACCGCCGGGTTGGCCTTGATCCAGGCCTTGGCCGCATCGGCGTTGCTGACTTTGTTGTTCACCACCTCGGCCATGATGCTGTTCTCCATTTCCTGGGTGAAGCTCAGGTTGGTCAGCAGCTTGCCAACGTTCGGGCAGGCCTGTGCATAACCCTTGCGGGTCAGGGTGTAGACGCTGCCGGTGTCGCCGAAATACTTCTCGCCGCCCTTGAGATAGTGCATTTTCAACTGCACGTTCATCGGGTGCGGCGTCCAGCCGAGGAAGGTCACGAACTTCTGTTTTTTCACCGCCCGGGAGACTTCCGCCAGCATCGCCTGCTCGCTGGACTCCACCAGTTTCCACTCGCCCATGCCGAAGTCATTGGTCTTGATGATTTCTTTCAGGGAGAGGTTGGCCGGGGCGCCGGAACCGATGCCGTAGATCTTCTTGTCGAACTTGTCGGCGAATTTGTTCAGGTCGGCAAAGTTATGCACACCGGCGTCCCAGACGTAGTCCGGGACCGCCAGGGTGAACTCGGTGCCGTCGAGGTTCTTGGCCAGTTGCGTGACATCGCCAGTGGCCACGAACTTGTCATAGAAACCCTGCTGCGCCGGCATCCAGTTACCCAGGAACACATCCACCTGGCCGTCCTTGAGGCCACCGAAGGTGATCGGCACCGCAAGGGTATCGACCTTGGCCTTGTAGCCCATGCCGTCCAACAGGAAACCGGTGATGGCGTTGGTCGCGGCGATGTCACTCCAGCCCGGGTCAGCCATCTTCACGGTCTCGCAGCTCTGCTCGGCCCAGGCCGAAACACTGCTCAACGCCAACAGTCCAGCGGTGAGTACTGTGGATAACTTTTGCATGTGCGTGCCCCTTACGTTATTGGTTTTGGCAGGGTTGTGGATAACGGGCCTTGCGCTCCAGATCGTCGAGGTCGATGTGGTTACGCATGTACTGCTGGCTGGCGTCCACCAGCGGCTGGTGGTCCCAGCTCTTGAGTTTGCCCAGGGTCAGCGCCTGGGCGACAAAACGGCGGCGGCGCTGGCTGGCGAGCACCTGTTGGTGAATAGCCGGAATATCCCACTTGGCCCGCGCCTCGACGAGAAAATCGGCGAAGAGGGTTTGATGCTCGGGAGATTGGCTGAGATCTTCCAGCTCCTTGGGATCGTTGCGCACGTCGAACAGCAGGCACGGGTCATCTTCGCTGTAGATGAATTTCCACGGGCCACGACGGATCATCATCAAGGGGCTGATGGTGCCTTCGGCCATGTATTCACCGAAAACTTCGTCATGCCCGCCCTGCCCTTGCAGATGCGGCACCAGCGAACGGCCATCCAGTGGCAAGCCGGGTTCCAGGGTACCGCCGGCCAGTTCCACCAGGGTCGGCAGCAAGTCGGCGGTGGACACCGCCGCCCCCACCCGGCCGCTGGCGAACTGCCCCGGCGCGCTGATGAGCAACGGTACGCGGGCAGCCATTTCGAACCAGTGCATTTTGTACCACAGGCCTTTTTCGCCGAGCATGTCTCCATGATCGCCGGAGAAGACGATGATCGTGTCGTCCAGCAGACCGGTATCTTCCAGGGTTTGCAGCAGCTTGCCGACGTTGCTGTCAATGTAGCTGCACGCGCCGAAATAGGCGCGGCGGGCATCACGAATCTTATCCACAGGCAGTGGTTTGTCCCACAGGTCATAGACCTTCAACAGCCGCTGGGAATGTGGATCGAGGTCCGTTTGCGCCGGGGTCTGCGGCAACGGAATGTCGTTGTCGTCATACAAATCCCAGAACGCCTTGGGAATCGTGTACGGGTCGTGTGGGTGGGTCATCGATACGGTGAGGCAGAACGGCTGGTCACCGTCTTCGCGGATGTGGTCGAACAGGTACTGTTGGGCCTTGAACACCACTTCTTCATCGAAATCCAGCTGGTTGGTGCGCACGCAAGGGCCGGCCTGCAACACCGACGACATGTTGTGGTACCAGCTCGGCCGCACGTCCGGCTCGTCCCAGTTCACTGCCCAGCCGTAGTCGGCCGGGTAAATGTCGCTGGTCAGGCGCTCTTCGTAGCCGTGCAGTTGGTCGGGACCGCAAAAGTGCATCTTGCCGGACAGCGCCGTGCGATAGCCGAGACGGCGCAGGTAATGGGCGTAGGTCGGCACGTCTGCAGGAAAATCCGCCGCGTTGTCGTAGGCGCCGATCTTGCTGGGCAACTGGCCGCTCACCAACGTGAAACGCGACGGCGCGCACAGCGGGCTGTTGCAATAGGCGGCGTCGAACACCACGCCCTCGGCGGCCAGGCGCGACAGGTTCGGCAGCTTGATCGGCGAAGGACCGTAGATCGGCAACATTGGCGCGGCCATTTGATCGGCCATGATGAAAAGAATGTTCTTGCGCTTCATGTATTCGCGGCATTCCATAGTAGGCAGTTATGCGACATTGCTGCGATTGAGCATGTAGCCCCCGGGTTTTGGGGTAAAGCCCATGCAGGATAATGACTAGGATAAGCACAGCTTATGTATGACGCCTTGGGTGACCTGTCCCTGGAACTGTTCCGTGCCTTTGAAGCCGCGGCCCGCCAACAAAGTTTTACGGCGGCGGCGATTGAGCTGGGCACCACGCAACCGGCCATCAGCCAGCAGATCAAGCGCCTGGAAGAGCAACTGGGTACGCGGTTGTTCGACCGGATCTACCGTGGCATCGAACTGACCGAGGCCGGGACGATCCTGTTCGAGCAAGTGCAGGCCGGTTTGCAAAGCATCGATGCCGGGCTGAGCGCGATCACCGCCCAACACCAACATGAGGTGCTGCAGGTCGCCACGGACTTCGCCTTCGCCGCTTACTGGCTGATGCCGCGCCTGCATCGCTTTCACGCCGCCAACCCCCAGGTGGACGTGAGCCTGGTGACCAGCGAACGCAATCACAACATGTTGCGGACCGATATCGACGTTGCCGTGCTGTTCGGCGACGGTCGCTTCAAACAAGGTGAAAGTCGCTGGCTGTTCAGCGAAGAAGTCTTTCCGGTGTGCAGCCCGCTGCTGCTCAAGGATCGCCCCCTGCCCTTGCCCGCCCAGGCCTTGGCGGAGTTTCCATTGCTGCACCTGCGCGCGAGCAACAGCAATAGCTGGTTCGACTGGAGTGGCGTATTCCGCGAGCTGGGCATCACATCGCCGCCCGCCCCCGGGCAATTGCGCTTCGACAACTACACGCTCCTCATCCAGGCGGCGATTGGTGGCCAAGGCGTCGCCATCGGCTGGCGACACCTTGTGGATAACTTATTGGCCCAGGGGCTGCTGTGTCGTCCGATCGCCGAAACGGTGCTGTCGCGGCTGGGGTATTACGTGGTCTTGCCCCAGCGTAAACGACGCGGTGTGTTGATCAGGCAATTCGTCGACTGGCTGATGGAAGAACAGGCCAATAGCGCCGAATCGCTCACGGGGTTGCCGTTGCCTTCGATTGCGGTTTGAGGCCGTGGCGAGCGCCATGTTTTTGGGGCTGCTTCGCAGCCCAGCGGGAGCCAGCTCCCTCGCCACGGGTGTGGATGTCGACAGCTAGTGGGCGGCCACAAAGCTGACATGCTCGCCCACATGCAGCTTCAGGTGCAGCTCATCGGCGATGCCGACCGCCACGCGGTTAAGCCGCTCCAGGGATTCGGCCAGGCCGGGTTCGAGGCTGGTGCTGACCTGACTGAAATGCTCGATGCCCAGGCCAGGCGCCGCGTAAGGGGCGTTGACCAAGGTCCATTGCAAGGTGCTGTTCTTCAGGGCGTCGAGCACTTCTTCGGCGGCATGACGTTGCAAATCGTCGTCGGCCTGCTCTTCGTCGAGCACGGCGAAGTCGCCGATCAGGAACAACCGGGGCACGCTCACCGCCTGCATGCCGGCGATCAGTGCATCCACCGCCAGGACTTGCTCCACCGGGCCGGGAATCAAGGTGCGCTCCACTTGTTCGCTGTTCATCGGCAACCCCGGCGCGTTCAACAGGCACACCACGGCGCTGGCGCCGGCAACGCTTTGCTTGACCCGCTCCGGGTCGAAAAGATCGCCGGTCTTGGTCCGCAGGCCCGGGCGTGGAGCCAGGGCGGTAAGATCGTCGAGAATCGCAATGACCTCATGCTGGCGCCGCAGCATTTCAGCCATCAACGCACTGCCGAGGCTGCTCATGGCACCATAGAGCACCACTTTGATGACCGGGGTTTCGGCGTTTTTCATGGCTGTTTTCCTCTTTAACGCGCATGTAAAGGCTCTGACCCGCGGCAAACGGCGAGGGTTCGGCCTCTTTTCCAAGGAGTACAGATGCAGCGGATCAAGGGCTACCACGCCCACGTGTATTTCGACGCCAGCACACTCGACCAGGCGCGGGCCCTGTGCGAGGAAGCGGCGCAGTTGTTCCCGCTGAAAATGGGCCGTGTCCATCAACGTCCGGTCGGCCCGCACCCGGACTGGAGCTGTCAGTTGGCGTTCGATCCGCAGTACATCGGCGTGGTCCTGCCGTGGCTGGCGCTGAATCGCAAGGGCCTGGTGATTTTCCTGCACCCGGAGACCGGCGATGACCTGACGGACCACACCGAGCATGCGATCTGGATGGGCGCGGTGCGGCCGTTGAATCTTTCAGCGTTTAAGGCAAGCACCTGATTGCTGTTGTGGCGAGGGAGCTTGCTCCCGCTCGGTCGCGCAGCGGCCGCAAAATCCTGGGGCCGCTTCGCAGCCCAGCGGGAGCAAGCTCCCTCGCCACAACAGCAACACAGACCCGCTTGACCAACCATCAGCCATTGCAACGGCGAAAGCTTGCTGAAAGCTAGCGCGATTAGGATCACCTCACTTCCGGCAAAAGACCGGTCGGCCAAAAGCGAGTTTTCAAGGCTCGTTCGGCCCTTTTAACAACAACAATGGTGATTCTGATGTCCGCTGCTACCCGTCCCGCTGCACCCACTCCATCCGTCCCCCTCGTGCTTTGCATTTCGCGCTGACCTGTCCGGTTCGCCTTTCATAGCCGCGCCACGCCTGGAGTATTTCCCATGCTGACTTTCCTTGGCTTCGCCATGGTCATCACGTTCATGTTCCTGATCATGACCAAGCGCCTGTCCGCGCTGATCGCCCTGATCATCATCCCGATCCTGTTCGCCCTGTTCGGTGGCTTCGCGCCGAAGATCGGCCCGATGATGCTCGAAGGCATCACCAAGCTCGCCCCGACCGGGGTGATGCTGATGTTCGCGATTCTGTATTTTGCCCTGATGATCGACTCCGGCCTGTTCGACCCGGCCGTGCGCAAGATCCTCAAGCTGGTCAAGGGCGACCCGTTGAAAGTTTCGGTCGGTACCGCCGTTCTGGCGCTCGTCGTTTCCCTCGATGGTGACGGCGCGACCACTTACATGATCTGCGTGGCCGCGATGCTGCCGCTCTACAGCCGTATCGGCATGAGCCCACGCATCATGGCCGGCCTGATCATCCTCGCCGGTGGCGTGATGAACATGACCCCGTGGGGCGGCCCGACGGCCCGGGCAGCCAGTGCGCTGCATGTGGACCCGTCCGACATCTTCGTGCCGATGATTCCCGCCATGCTGGCCGGCGTCGTGGCGATCCTGGCGATCTCCTACATGTACGGCAAACGCGAGCGCGCACGCCTGGGTGAATTGCACCTGGCGGGCGACGAGATCGACCACAGCGAAATCAGCGTGTCCCAGTTCCCGGACGCTCGCCGTCCGAAGCTGATCTGGTTCAACGGCGCGCTGACCCTGGCCCTGATGTGCACCCTGATCGCTGGCCTGTTGCCGCTGCCGGTGCTGTTCATGGTGGCCTTCAGTATCGCGATGATCGTCAACTACCCGTGCCTGCAACAGCAGAAAGACCGCGTCGCGGCGCACGCCGGCAGTGTGTTGGCGGTGGTCGGGCTGATTTTCGCCGCGGGTATCTTCACCGGCATCCTGTCCGGCACCGGCATGGTCGACGCCATGTCCAAGAGCCTGCTGGCGGTCATTCCGGAGTTCCTCGGTCCTTACCTGGCAGTCATCACTGCGCTGGTGAGCATGCCCTTCACCTTCTTCATGTCTAACGATGCATTTTATTACGGGGTGTTACCGGTTTTGGCCGAAGCCGCCAGCCACTACGGCATCACCGCCGTTGAAATGGCCCGTGCCTCCATCGTCGGCCAGCCCGTCCACCTGTTAAGCCCGCTGGTTCCGTCGACCTACCTGCTGGTAGCCTTGGCCGGGATCGAGTTCGGCGATCACCAGCGCTTCACCTTGAAGTGGGCAGTACTGGTTTGCCTGTGCATAATGTTCGCCGCCTTGCTGATGGGGATTTTTCCGCTGTTCAGCACTCTATAAAAGCAACGCTCGCCGTGCCGTGCCGATCTGACAAGAAGGCGCGGCTCGGCCTAACACTCGCTCAAAGGAACTCACATGGAATGGCTGACCAACCCGGAAATCTGGGTTGCCTTCTTTACCTTGACCGCCCTGGAAATCGTCCTGGGTATCGACAACATCATCATGATCTCGATCCTGGTCAGCCGCATGCCCAAGCACATGCAGGCGCGCACCCGGATCTTCGGCCTGGCGCTGGCCATGATCACGCGGATCCTGCTGCTGTTGTCCATCACCTGGGTCATGCGCCTGACGGCGGATTTGTTCGAAGTGTTCGGCCAGGGCATCTCCGGTCGTGACCTGATCCTGTTCTTCGGCGGCCTGTTCCTGCTGTGGAAAAGCTCCCAGGAGATGTACCACGCGCTGGAAGGCGAAGATGAAACCAACGACGAACCTTCGGGCAAGGGCGGCAACTTCATCTACACCATCATCCAGATCGCGATCATCGACATCGTGTTCTCCCTGGACTCGGTCATTACCGCGGTCGGCATGGTCTCCCATGTACCGGTGATGGTTGCCGCCATCGTCGTTGCCGTACTGGTGATGATGCTGGCTTCGGGCACCATCAGCACGTTCATCGACAAGCACCCGTCGCTGAAGATGCTGGCGCTGTCGTTCCTGCTGGTGGTCGGTACCGTGCTGATCGCCGAGTCGTTCGACGTGCACGTGCCAAAAGGCTACGTCTACTTCGCCATGGCGTTCTCCCTGGCGGTGGAAGCGGTCAACATCAAGATGCGTACCGCGATTGCACGCAAGCGCAAACAGCAGGATCCGGTGAAACTGCGCAAGGATGTTCCGGGCCAGTAATGGCATCGGGCATTTGAATGAAGGGGCTCTTTGGAGCCCCTTTTTCATGCCCAGAGAAAGGCCGGTGCGCATAACCCTGTGGGAGCGAGCTTGCTCGCGATAGCGGTCTGTCAGCCAAAGAAGATGTTGAATGTCTGGGCCCCATCGCGAGCAAGCTCGCTCCCACAGGGGCTGCGGGTGTTTTTTATGACAGTTTTGTTTCAAACGATTCTTTAGCTGTGCAATGCTGGCGTCCGAACCGTTCGCCAACTACAGCTTAAATACAAGAACGAAGAATGTGGCATCGTCAATTTGTTCCTTTGGGACGCTAACAGGGGGCCTCTCATGCTGACCCTGCTGAATTTGCTCTCCGCCGTGGCCCTGCTGATCTGGGGCACGCATATCGTGCGTACCGGCATCTTGCGGGTCTACGGCTCGAACCTGCGCCATGTCATTGGCCAGAACATGTCCCGGCGCTGGCTGGCGTTTATCGCAGGGATCATGGTCACGGCCATGGTCCAGAGCAGTAACGCCACGGCCATGCTCGTCACCTCGTTCGTCGGCCAGGGCCTGATGGCGTTGACGCCGGCCCTGGCGACCATGCTGGGCGCCGATGTCGGCACCGCGCTGATGGCACGGGTGCTGACCCTCGACCTGTCGTGGCTGTCGCCGCTGCTGATTTTCCTCGGGGTGATTTTTTTCCTCTCGCGCAAACAGACCCGCGTCGGACAAATGGGCCGGGTCGGCATCGGTCTGGGCCTGATCATCCTGGCCCTGCAATTGATCGTCGAAGCCGCCGCGCCCATCACCCACGCCCAAGGCGTGAAAGTGATCTTCGCCTCACTGACCGGCGATATCCTGCTCGATGCGCTGGTCGGCGCGCTGTTCGCGATGATTTCCTATTCCAGCCTGGCCGCCGTGCTACTGACCGCGACGCTGGCCGGTGCCGCGATGATCAGCCTGCCGGTGGCCATCGGCCTGGTGATCGGCGCCAACATCGGCAGCGGCGTATTGGCGTTCCTCAGCACCAGCATGCAGAACACCGCCGGACGCCAGGTGGCGCTGGGCAGCCTGCTGTACAAGCTGATCGGGCTGTTGTTGATCATTCCGGTGCTCGATCCGCTGGTGGGCTGGCTCGACAGCCTGGATTTCAGCCCCCAGGAAACGGTGATCGGTTTTCATCTGCTCTACAACACCGTGCGGTGCCTGGTGCTGCTGCCCAGCGTCGGCCCGATGGCCAGGCTCTGTGCCTGGCTGCTGCCGGAACGGCCCGAGACCAACGGCACGGCCAAGCCCCGTCACCTGGACCCCACGGCCCTCGCCACCCCGAGCCTGGCGCTGGCCAACGCGGCCCGTGAAACCCTGCGCATCGGCGACCTGATCGAGAACATGCTCGAAGCCATGCTGGACGTGCTGCGCGGCCAGCAGACCGCGGTGACCCAGGAAGTGCGGCGCATGAGTGACGACGTCGAGGCACTGTGCAGTGCAATCAAGTTGTACATGGCGCAAATGCCCCGTGAAGACCTCAGCGAACAGGACAGCCGCCGCTGGGCGGAGATCATCGAACTGGCGATCAACCTCAAACTCGCCAGCGACCTGATCGAGCGCATGTTGCGCAAGGTCCAGCAGCAGAAGACCTCGCAGCGCCGCTCCTTTTCCGATGTGGGCCTGGAAGAGTTGGCGGGGCTGCACAGCCACTTGATCGCCAACCTGCGGCTGGGGTTGTCGGTATTCCTCAGCGCCGACCGGGAAAGCGCCCGCCAGTTGCTACGTGAGAAACGTCGTTTTCGGGCGCAGGAACGGCGCATGGCCCATGCCCATGTCAGCCGCCTGCAACGCAAAGTCGTCCAAAGCCTGGAGACCAGTTCCCTGCACCTGGAGCTGATTGCCGACATGCGGCGCCTCAATTCGCTGTTTTGCGGCAGCGCCTATGTGGTGCTGGAGACGGCCGAGATCGGTGCGCTGGCGGCGGATGAAATTTCCGACATTACCCATTCGCCTTGAACAACTGGCGCATTGGTCAGTCAGTAACAATGGCTCGGGCCCGAAACCGTTCACCGGCCCGCCTGCTCCCGTTGTCATGAATACCGCATAAATTCGATGGGGGAGCGAGCCAACTCCGGGCGCGATCCGCCGATGACGGCTTGCCCCGGCACCATGGACCCTCACTCAGCCGCCAGGAAGCCCTTATGCGTTGTCTGTTGCTCGCCTTTCTTTTGCTCGGCTCACTGCCCGTGGTTGCCCTGGACCGGTTCCAGGTCGAAGGCTATACGCTGCCCAACGGCATGCAGCTGATGCTCAAGCCCGGCACCGAGCGCGGGCATGTGGCGATCCGGCTGGTGGTCGGCGTGGGCCTGGACGACTTCAGTTGCGCCGACAAGGAACTGCCGCACCTGCTCGAACACCTGCTGTTCAGCGGCGTCGACGACAGTGGTGAAGGCGGCCTGGAAGAGCGCATGCAGGCCTTGGGTGGCGAATGGAATGCCTTCACCAGCAACGCCGACACCACGTTCGTCATCGAGGCGCCGGCGCGCAATCAACGCAAGGTGCTGGACCTGCTGCTGACGCTGTTGACCCGCACCCGTATCGACGAAAAAGCCCTGGAGGCGGCCAAGCGGGTGGTGGAACGCGAAGACGGTGGTCACTACACCCACCTGCAACGCTGGCTCGATCACCAGGACCTGGGCCACAAGGCCAGCAACCAACTGGCGGTCGAGTTGGGCCTGCGCTGCGCGGAACGGGCCGAGGTCCAGCGCCATACCCTCGCCCGCCTCGAACAAGTGCGCAAGGCCTGGTATGCGCCGAACAACATGACGCTGATCGTGGTCGGGGATCTCGACCGACTGCTGCCCGCCTACCTGGAACGCGCCTTTGGCGAACTCGAGCCGGTGGAACCCAGTGCCCACGAGGCGCTGCCGCAGATCCGCTACAAGGCAGTGACCAAGCGCAACCTGATCCGTGGCCTGGCCGGCGACAGTGCCAAGCTTCACTGGCTGTTCCCGGAACCGGTACTGGACGAGCAGCATGACGAAACCTTCGACCTGCTCAAGGACTATCTGGATTGGGCACTTTATCGCCAACTGCGCCTGGCCCGCGGCCTGTCCTACGGGCCATGGACCGAGCGCGAAGTATTCGGCGGCGTCGGCTTCTTCAGCCTGAACGCCGACCTGTCCCGCGAAGACCTGCCCGAGGCCGAACAGGCGCTGGAAGAACTGCGCAAGACCTTGCTCAAGGATGGCCTGGACCCCGCCAGTTTCGTGCGCATCAAACGCGCGGCCATCGCCCATCAGTCCTGGGCGGTTCAAGGTAACAGCGCGCTGGCCGATTACTACTGGGGCGCCTTGGGCGACTATGAAGACGGTCGCTTCGCCAACCCGGCCGTGCGCCTGCAGGAGGTGAGCCTGGAACAGGCCAACGTGGCCCTGCGCGAACTGCTCAAGGACCCGGGTTACTTGCGCATCGAGAAGCCGTTGGTCAGTGACGATGAGCTCGTCTGGGGGCTGGGCGGCTTGCTGGGGTTGCTGCTGCTCGGCTTGGTGATGTGGCAGGTACGCCGGCGGGCCCGACCGAAAGAAGACTGAAAGAGCGCATCGCGCCCATCGCGGGCAAGCCTTGCTCCCACAGGTTGGGGGAGTCTTCTGTGGGAGCAAAGCTTGCTCGCGAAAACAGGCCCCTCGATTTCTGAAAGACCGTATCGAGTCCATCATAGGCAAGCCTTGCTCCCACAGAAAAATCCCTCAGCACAAGAGTGCTCGTCACATCGATGCCCTGGCGATACTCTGTCAGGGATATTTCCTACGACTTACTGTGAAACTACCGAATGCAAAACCTGACGGTCTATATCCAGCGCATCCTTGAATTGATGAAGCGCTATCCAGGGGTCATTGCGCTCGGTGGTTTCATCTCCGGGGTCGGCAGTTTCATGCTGGTGGACCGCCAGCAGGGCCTGGCGACCTGGATCGCCATCATGATGCTGGTGAGCTGGCTCTGGCTGATGGTCGAGAACAGCATGACCCGGCTGTTCACGCGGATTTTCAAACGGGAGATCCCCCAGCCGCTGTTGCGCTACGCCACGCAGATGATTCACCAGGAAAGCCTGTTTTTCGTCCTGCCGTTTTTCTTCATCACCACCACCTGGAACAGCAGCCAACTGATTTTCACCGGCCTGCTGACGGTCGCGGCGCTGATCTCGATCACCGATCCGCTGTACTACAAATGGCTGGCGCCACGGCGCTGGGCGTTCCTGGCGTTGCACACGCTAACCCTGTTCGCCGCCCTGCTCACCGCGTTGCCGGTCATCCTGCACCTGACCACCGACCAGAGCTTCAAGCTGGCCCTGGACATTGCCATGCTGCTGTCGTTCCCCAGCCTGGCTTCGATCTTTCCGATCCGCACCGTGCGCAACGCCCTGGCCATTCTGTGTATCACCGTCGGGATTGGTGCCGCCGGCTGGGTGCTGCGCTCCTGGGTGCCGCCAGCGACATTGTGGATGACCGAGGTGGCGATCAGCACCCAACTGGAAGACCGCACCCCCGGGGCCAGCCTCAAGGAGGTCAGCGCCGCCCAGATCCGCGGCAACGGCCTGTACGCCTACACCGCGATCAACGCGCCACGTGGGCTCGACGAGCGGATCTATCACGTCTGGCAGTTCAACGGTAAGGAAGTGGATCGTATCGCCCTGGACATCCATGGCGGGCGCAAGGAAGGCTATCGCGCCTGGACGCACAAACAGAATTTCCCGGACGACCCGACCGGCAAATGGCAGGTGCGGGTGCTGACGGAAAATGGCCAGATGATCGGTGTGCTGCGTTTCAACGTGAGCGCCGCTGCACCCGAAGCAAAATGATGGCGATTGTGCTATCAGGTAGCGCTGTTCAAGCCGAACGAGCATGGAGCTTATGACCCCCAGCCCCCACATGGGCAGTGCCCGACTCGACACGTCCGGCTCGCCGGCGCAGCTGTGGATCAGCGGCGACTGGACGCTGGCCCATTACCCACAGCTCAAGCGCCTGGGCGAATCGCTGCGCGGCCGGTACGACGAAAACACCCGGGTCGACCTCAACGGCCTCGGTGCCCTCGACACCGCCGGGGCCTCGTTACTGGTGGAACTGCTGGGCTCCGAACGGCTGGGCAAGACCACCGAACACCCGGACTGCAGTTTGCCGGCAGCCGAGCGCGCGTTGTTGCAGACGGTGTACTGCTCGCTGACGGATTTCTGCGTACCGGACAAAGAACCGAAAGTCAGCGTCGTGACCCAGTTGCTGACGCGCATCGGTCGCGCCGTGGAGAAGGTCTGGCAGGACACCCTGCAATTGCTCGGTTTTGTCGGCCTGATCCTGGAAACCCTGGCCCGCGGGCTGTTTCACCCGCGGCGCTGGCGCATCACGCCGATGGTCGTGCACATCGAGCAGACCGGCCTGGACGCGGCGCCCATCGTGGCCTTGCTGACGTTCCTGGTGGGCGCGGTGGTGGCCTTTCTCGGGGCGACGGTGCTGGCGGATTTCGGCGCCAGTATCTTTACCGTGGACCTGGTGGCGTTCTCGTTCCTGCGGGAATTCGGCGTGTTGCTGACGGCGATTCTCATGGCGGGCCGCACTGCCAGCGCTTTCACCGCGCAGATCGGCTCGATGAAGGCCAACGAAGAAATCGACGCGATCCGCACCCTTGGCCTCGACCCCGTCGAGCTGCTGGTGGTGCCGCGGGTGCTTGCCCTGCTGGTGGCGCTGCCCATGCTGACGTTCGTGGCCATGCTCTCGGGCATCATTGGCGGCGGTGTCGTGTGTGCGCTGTCGCTGGGCATTTCCCCGGCGATGTTCCTGTCACTGCTGCAATCGGACATTGGCGTGCAGCACTTCGTGGTGGGGATGGTCAAGGCGCCGATCTTTGCCTTCCTGATCGCTGCCGTGGGCTGCCTGGAAGGCTTCAAGGTCAGCGGCAGCGCCGAATCGGTCGGGGCCCACACCACCTCCAGCGTGGTGCAGTCGATTTTCGTGGTGATTGTGCTGGATGCCGTGGCCGCGCTGTTTTTCATGGAGATGAGCTGGTGAGTCGACCTTCCAGGACGCCCGCCGAGGCGGTGATTCAAGTGCGTGGCCTGTGCAACCGCTTTGGCCGCCAGAGCGTGCATGAAAACCTCGACCTGGACGTCTACAAGGGCGAGATCCTCGCCGTGGTGGGTGGCTCCGGCAGTGGCAAGTCGGTGCTGCTGCGCAGCATCGTCGGCCTGAACCAGCCCAGCGAGGGTTCAGTGCGGGTGTTCGGCCAGGACTTGCCGAGCCTGTCCCAGGAGCAGCGTTCGCGGGTGGAACGGCGCTTTGGCGTGCTGTTCCAGAAAGGCGCGCTGTTTTCATCCCTGACCGTGACAGAAAACGTCGCCCTGCCCCTGATCGAGCACGCCGGCCTCAGTCGGGCCGATGCCGAACACCTGGCGGCGGTGAAACTCGCCCTGGCCGGGCTGCCGCTCTCGGCCGCGGACAAGTACCCCGCCTCGCTGTCCGGCGGCATGATCAAGCGCGCCGCCCTCGCCCGTGCGCTGGCCCTGGACCCGGACATCCTGTTTCTCGACGAACCCACCGCCGGCCTCGACCCCATTGGCGCGGCGGCGTTCGACCAGTTGATCCTGACGCTGCGCGACGCCCTGGGCCTGAGCGTGTTCCTGGTCACCCATGACCTGGACACCCTCTACACCATCACCGACCGGGTGGCGGTGCTGGCGCAGAAAAAAGTGCTGGTGGCCGATGTCATCGACAAGGTGTCGGAAACCGACGACGCCTGGATTCATGAATACTTTCATGGCCCTCGCGGCCGCGCGGCTTTATCCGCCGCTACACAGTCCAACGAGGTTTGACATGGAAACCCGAGCCCATCATGTGCTGATCGGCCTGTTCACCGTCATTGTGGTGGTCAGCGCCCTGCTGTTCGGCCTCTGGCTGGCCAAGTCCAGCGTGGACAGCGAGTTCAAGGATTACGAAGTGGTGTTCAACGAGGCCGTCAGCGGCTTGTCCAGGGGCAGCTCGGTGGAATACAGCGGCATCAAGGTCGGCGACGTGGTGAACCTGCGCCTGGACCCGAACGACCCGCGTCGGGTGCTGGCGCGGGTGCGCTTGAGCGGTGAGACCCCGATCAAGCAAGACACCCAGGCCAAGCTGGCGCTGACCGGCATCACCGGCACCTCGATCATCCAGCTCAGCGGCGGCACGCCCCAGAGCCCGCCATTGACCGGGCACGACGGCGAACCGCCGGTGATCATCGCCGCGCCCTCGCCGATCGCCCGCCTGTTGAACAACAGCGATGACTTGATGACCAGCATCAACCTGCTGCTGCACAACGCCAATGAAGTGTTTTCCTCGGACAACGTCCAGCGCCTGAGCAATACCCTCGATCATCTGGAGCAAACCACCGGGGTCATCGCCGATCAGCGTGGCGATATTCGCCAGGCCATGCAGCAATTGGCGGCCGTCGGCAAACAGGCCAGCGCCACGCTGGAACAGACCACGGCGTTGATGCGCAATGCCAATGGGCTGCTCAACGACCAGGGCAAACAGGCCTTCGGCAGTGCCGGCCAGGCCATGGATTCTCTGGC
This sequence comes from Pseudomonas sp. FW305-28, assembly GCF_017351395.1. Classification (NCBI taxonomy): domain Bacteria; kingdom Pseudomonadati; phylum Pseudomonadota; class Gammaproteobacteria; order Pseudomonadales; family Pseudomonadaceae; genus Pseudomonas; species Pseudomonas sp. FW305-28. Next base: position 32,197 of record NZ_JACNDD010000018.1, on the reverse strand, counting down.
CCGCAGCACCGCGACCCTCGACAAACTGCTGAACGACAACCGCGATTCGCTGAACAACGGCATGCAGGGCCTCAATTCCCTGGCGCCAGCCGTGCGCGAGCTGCGCGAAACCCTGAGTGCCCTGCGCGGTATATCCCGACGCCTGGATGCCAACCCCAGCGGCTATTTGCTGGGCAATGACAAGGACAAGGAATTCACGCCATGAAACCGTTCCATCGATTCGTCTGTCCGGGCCTGGTGCTGGCGGGGTTTATCCTGTTGGCCGGTTGTTCGATCCTGCCCAAGGCCGAGCCTTCGGACATCTATCGCCTGCCCGCCGCCCAGGCACCGGCCTCCGCCGGCACGCCGGTGAGCTGGTCGTTGCGCCTGGCCAGCCCGCAGGCCAGCGAAGTGCTCAACAGCCCGAAAATCGCGGTCATTCCCCAAGGCAACCTGTTCAGCAGCTACGCCGCCTCGCGCTGGAGCGACCCCGCCCCGGTATTGGTGCGCAACCGCTTGCTCGACGGCTTTGCCCAGGACGGGCGGGTCCGGCTGTTGAGTGTCGCTGACAGCAACCTGCAAGCAGACCTGGAGCTGGGCGGGCAATTGCAGGCGTTCCAGACCGAGTACCAGGGCAGCGCCGCCAGCGTGGTGGTCCGCCTGGACGCGTTGCTGGTGCGAGGATTCGACCAGCGCATCCTGGCCAGCCGCCGTTTCGAAGTGCGCCAGCCATTGAACGACGTGAAGGTGCCAGCGGTGGTGGACGGCTTCGGCCGGGCCAGCGACCGGCTGACCGCCGAGGTGGTGAACTGGACGTTGGAGCAGGGCCAGCGTTTCGCCACGCCGGCCCCCTGACGGCCTCAGCCAAAGAACCAGTAGCAGACCCCGATCGCCGACAGGACGCCCGCCAGTTCGGCCAACAGCGCGCAACCCACGGCGTGGCGCGCCCGCTGGATGCCGACGGCGCCGAAGTACACCGCCAGCACGTAGAACGTGGTCTCGGTGCTGCCCTGGATAGTCGCCGCTACCAGGGCCGGGAAGCTGTCCACGCCGGAGGTCTTCATGGTCTCGATCAGCATCGCCCGGGCGGCGCTGCCGGAGAACGGCTTGACCATGGCGGTCGGCAAGGCATCGACGAACCGCGTATCCCAGCCGGCCCATTGCACCAGGTGGCGGATGCCGTCCAGGCCGAAATCCAGCGCCCCCGACGCTCGCAGCACGCCGACGGCGCAAAGCATCGCCACCAGGTACGGCAACAGGTTCTTGGCAACGTCGAACCCTTCTTTCGCGCCTTCGATGAAGGCCTCGTACACCTTGACCTTGCGCAGCGCGCCTACCACCAGAAACATAATGATCAGGCCGAACAGGGTCAGATTGCCGAGGATCGATGACAACCCCGCCAGGGCCGTGGCCGAGAGCGTCGCCAGCAACGCCATGAAGCCGCCCAGCAGCAACGCCCCCGGGATCAGGTAGGCCAGCACCACCGGGTCCCAGAGGCGCAGGCGCTGCATGAATGCCACGGACAACAACCCCATCAGGGTCGAGCCGCTGGTGGCGATCAGGATTGGCAGGAACACCAGGGTCGGGTCCGGCGCGCCTTGCTGGGCGCGGTACATGAAGATGGTCACCGGCAGCAGCGTCAACGACGAGGCGTTGAGCACCAGGAACAGAATCTGCGCATTGCTGGCGATGGTCGGGCTGGGGTTGAGGTCTTGCAGGGCACGCATGGCCTTGAGGCCGATGGGGGTGGCCGCGTTGTCCAGCCCCAGGCCGTTGGCGGCGAAGTTGAGGGTGATCAGGCCGATCGCCGGATGGCCGGCCGGCACTTCCGGCATCAAGCGCAAGAACAGCGGGCCGAGGGCCTTGGCCAGCCAGTCGACGATGCCGGCCTTTTCGGCGATGCGCAGGAAGCCCAGCCAGAGGGTCAGGGTGCCGAACAGCAGGACCATGACCTCCACCGACAGCTTGGCCATGGCGAAAATACTTTCCACCATGGCCGCGAAGATCCCGGCGTTGCCACCGATCAGCCACTGCGCCAGCGCCGACACGGCTGCCACGATAAAGAAGCCAAGCCACAGGCCATTGAGCATCGGTTAAATCCCCCGGAAGATGCGGCGAATGATAGCGGGGCTGGCAGAAACGACAAACCCCGGATTTCTCCGGGGTTTGCTTGGCACTGCGCGGGGACTGACAGAAGTCCTATGGCAGATCCTGTGGGAGCCGGGGTTGTTCAGAATCTTTGCGCCTGACAAAAATTCCTGTGGGAGCCGAGCTTGCTCGCGATAGCGTCGGATCAGTCAGCATTGATGTTGGCTGACACACCGCAATCGCGAGCAAGCTCGGCTCCCACAATGGCCGGGGTTGTTCAGGCACTTGGCTGCTGGCCCAAACTCCCACAATGGATCTCAATGGCTGGAAGGTTCCCCCGCCGGCAGCGGCTCCTTGCTGCGCCAGTGCGGCAGGGAGTTCCAGTAGCGCTGGCCCTTGGCATCGTCGTACATGCCTTCCCAACGGGCGATGACCAGCACGGCCAGGGCGTTGCCGATGACGTTCAGCGCGGTACGGGCCATGTCCATGATGCGGTCGACACCGGCGATGAAGGCCAGGCCTTCCAGGGGAATGCCCACGCTGCCCAGGGTGGCCAGCAGCACCACGAACGACACGCCCGGTACGCCGGCGATGCCTTTGGAGGTGACCATCAGGGTCAGCACCAGCAGCAATTGCTGGCTGATGGACAGGTCGATGCCGTACAACTGGGCAATGAAGATCGCCGCGATGCTCTGGTACAGCGTCGAACCGTCGAGGTTGAACGAATAACCGGTGGGCACCACGAAACTGCAAATGGCCTTCGGCGCGCCGTAGGCTTCCATCTTCTCGATCACCCGCGGCAACACGGTTTCGGAGCTGGCGGTGGAGTAGGCCAGCACCAGTTCATCCTTGAAGATGCGCATCAGCTTGAGCACCGAGAAGCCGAACAGACGGGCGATCAGACCCAGCACCACGAAGGCGAAGAAGGCGATAGCGACATAAACCAGGATCACCAGTTTCGCCAGCGGCAGCAGGGATGCGAAGCCGAAGTTGGCAACCGTCACCGCGATCAAGGCGAACACACCGATCGGCGCGTATTGCATGATCATGTGGGTGACCTTGAACATGCTTTCCGACACGCCCTGGAACATCTTCACCAGCGGTTCGCGCAGGTCCGATTGCAGGCTGGACAGACCCAGGCCGAACAATACGGAGAAGAAGATGATCGGCAGCATCTCGCCGCGGGCGACCGCTGCGAAGATGTTCGACGGGATCAGGTTGAGAATGGTCTCGATGAACGCATGCTCATGCTGGACTTCAGCGGCGGTGGCCTGGTACTTGGAAATGTCCACCGTGCCCAGGGTGCTCATGTCGATGCCGCTGCCCGGCTGGAAGAAGTTGGCCAATAGCAGGCCGACGACGATGGCGATGGTGGTGACGATTTCAAAGTAAAGGATGGTCTTGAGGCCGATACGCCCGAGCTTCTTGGCATCACCGACCCCGGCAATGCCGACGATCAGCGAGGAAATCACGATCGGGATCACGATCATCTTGATCAGACGGATAAAGATGTCGCCCGCCGGTTGCAGCACATTGCTGATCCACCAGGCCTTTTCGGCACTGAAATGGTTGAGCAGCGCGCCCAATGCAATCCCGAGCACCAGACCGATGAGGATCTGCCAGGCGAGGCTTAGTCGTGCCTTCTTCATATCGTTACCCTTACTTCAGTTGGACTCGGGCAGTGGCACGAACGGCTCGTCGATGACGAAAAACGTTCGCGCCACTGCCCCCGTATAAGGTCACCCCGAGCGCATTAGCGGCTTACTGGCAGGCGAAAAAAGGCGCAACTATTGCGATGCCAGGGGGGCTCGTCTAATGCCGTAAACGCCTACCCCATGCCGAATCGGCATGAGAATTTCCAAACGAAACCCGCATTACAAGCGGTTCGAATGCGACATTTTTGCAGGCATAAGTGCCGTGAACCGGCCATTTCAGCGTAGCTGGGCTTTTTCTTCCAAGCGTGAGGATTCGATGAAACGGCAACGGGTCGAGACGCGATCCACGAGAGAAATCGTCTCGCTATTCTCCGATATACGGTCAGGGAAAGGGTAATAAATTGGCGAGAGGAGACAAAATGCCGCATCGCGGCCTGCTTGCGACGCCAGAATCGAGCAACCGCTCTGGCCCACGCAGGGTGCGACACGAAGCTCTACGCAAGTTCGCCAAGCCGGGAGGGCTTTGCGAACTTGCGTCACAGCTTTTTACCTGACCCGGCCCTTTCGCAGGCACCCCTTGTGCCCGTAGGTCACTCCGACGCACATCCGCCAGAACGTCCCAGCCCCTTGGTCATGCACTGGCCCTCCTCGGGCTGTGCAACAGGAAAAAACAGGGCTGCTTTTTCCATTTCAGAATCAGTACCAGTTCGGATCTTTCTTGAGTTGTTCCATTAACAGTTTTTGCATACCGTCATCGGGATTACCGAGAAAACGGTAGTCGGCATGACGGGTCGGCGACTTGTCGGCCGGCAGTCCGGCAGGGACTTCCACCAACATGGCGTAGGCCTCGTCCTTGTCGAAACTGAAGGCGACGATCAGGCGCTTGCTGCGACACGTGGCCTGGGTTTCACACAGCGGTCCCACCAAGTACTTGTCGCCGTCCTCCTCGACAGCATTCATCTGTTCCGAATCGCCTGACAGGTTCATCACCCATTCGGGCAGGCGTTCTTCTTTTTTGACGACATGCTGCCAAGTCTCGCGGTATTGCGGGTCCGCCTCCAGCAACTGGTTGGCGCGCATCTGTCCGTCATTGGCAGCCATTGCCACGGCACTGCCGCCCAACAACAGGGCGGCGGCCAGTCCTTTGAATGAAACGCTCATGGTCAGCCTCGGCCACGACGGCCAAAGAAGAAGGAAGCGATAAACATCACCAGGAACACGACAAAGAGAATCTTGGCGATGCCCGTGGCGGTGCCTGCGATACCACCGAAGCCCAGTACGGCGGCGATGATGGCAATGATCAGGAAGGTAATTGCCCAGCTCAACATGGTGATTCTCCTTACGCTTTTCTATTTAGTGAGGGTCTCGCGGTGATGGTTCCGGCACAGTGGACGACCGGTACATCGGGTTAAAACACCCAGCGCTCTTCACGCGGCATGTCGGTCACTGGCTGAGCCTGATCGACATCCATCATGCGCATGGAAGCGGAAGCTTCTGCGACGCTGACGGCGGTGAAATGGGTTTGTGGGGCACGGGAAATGGAGACCTGTGGCGCCTCTGGCTGTTGACGTTCGTGCCAAAGCAGCCATTGCTGGCCGATCACGAGCGTGACCAGCAATGCCAGGGCAGCCCATAAGCCCTGCTGGATGTTCAAGGAAGAGAGTCGAAACTGCGCGGCACATTGACGATTCATCCTGAAATTCCTCCCACCCGGGTGTGGTGATCTGGTTGAGGCGCTCTTACGCCACGTTGACCAGAGCATTGCAGCCGGCGTGCCAGGATTTTTTAAGAGATAAACCCCTTTAAAATCAAATAGTTAATAAATGATTGCGAGACATGGGGAACGCATCCTGCACGATGGCCCATGCGCACGTCGTGCGTATTGCACGAATGGAAAGGAAAAGGCGTAAGGTTGTTTTGGAATTTCCTGTCAGACGCAGCCGTCGGAATCAGCGATGCGAACCGTCCGCACCGTAAGAATCATAAAAAAAGGAACTCAAATCAGTCTTTTAGGAGTCAGACGTCTACAGAGGCAGGTTCGATGGGTAATATCCCCTCAGAATCGACCATGCAACTTGCCCGATTTTTCTGACACTAACCAACATCATTCATTAAGGAGCGTAGGAAAATGGAATCCGCCACTGAGCACCAAGGCCGCATTCTGCTGGTAGACGATGAGTCCGCCATCCTGCGTACGTTCCGTTACTGCCTGGAAGACGAAGGCTATACCGTCGCCACCGCCAACAGCGCCGCCCAGGCCGACACACTCCTGCAACGCCAGGTGTTCGACCTGTGTTTTCTCGACCTGCGCCTGGGGGAGGACAACGGCCTGGATGTCCTGGCACAAATGCGTATCCAGGCGCCCTGGATGCGGGTTGTCATCGTCACCGCCCACTCGGCCGTCGACACCGCAGTCGATGCGATCCAGGCCGGGGCCGCCGACTACCTGGTCAAGCCTTGCAGCCCGGATCAACTGCGCCTGGCCACCGCCAAGCAGTTGGAAGTGCGCCAGCTGTCGGCAAGGCTCGAAGCCCTGGAAGGGGAAGTGCGCAAGCCCAAGGACGGCCTCGATTCCCACAGCCCGGCGATGAAAGTCGTCCTGGAGACCGCCCGCCAGGTCGCCAGCACCGACGCCAACATCCTGATCCTCGGCGAATCCGGTACCGGTAAAGGTGAGCTGGCCCGGGCGATCCATGGCTGGAGCAAGCGGGCGAAAAAATCCTGCGTCACCATCAATTGCCCGTCGCTGACCGCCGAGTTGATGGAAAGCGAATTGTTCGGCCACAGCCGTGGGGCCTTCACCGGCGCCAGCGAAAGTACCCTGGGACGGGTCAACCAGGCCGACGGCGGTACGCTGTTTCTCGACGAGATCGGCGATTTTCCCCTGACGTTGCAGCCCAAGTTGTTGCGGTTCATCCAGGACAAGGAATATGAGCGGGTAGGGGACCCAGTCACCCGCCGCGCCGACGTGCGGATTCTCGCCGCCACCAACCTCAACCTCGAGGACATGGTGCGCGACGGGCGCTTTCGCGAAGACCTGCTGTATCGCCTGAACGTCATCACCCTGCATCTGCCACCGTTGCGTGAGCGCGCCGAAGACATCCTGACCCTGGCCGACCGCTTCCTGGCCCGCTTCGTCAAGGAATATGCGCGCCCGGCCCGGGGCTTCAGCGACGAGGCTCGCGAAGCGCTGCTAGGTTACCGATGGCCCGGCAACATCCGTGAACTGCGCAACGTGGTCGAGCGCGCCAGCATCATCTGCCCGCAGGAAAAAGTCGAAATCAGTCACCTGGGCATGGCCGAGCAGCCAGTCAACAATGCACCGCGCATCGGTGCCGCACTGAGCCTCGACGAGTTGGAAAAAGCCCACATCGGGGCGGTGCTGGCCACGGCTGATACCCTCGATCAGGCGGCCAAGACCCTGGGTATCGATGCCTCCACGCTGTATCGCAAACGCAAGCAGTACAACCTGTGAGCGACACCTTATGAAACTGGCGATGAAGCTGCGCACACGGCTGTTTCTCAGTATCTCGGCCCTGATCACCGTGGCATTGCTGGGATTGGTGCTTGGCTTGGTCAGCGTCATGCAAATGGCCAATACCCAGGAACAATCGGTACGCGACAACTTCATCCTGTTGGACCTGGGTCTCAAGCTGCGCCAGACCCTCGGCGATCAGTTGATCATCATGCTCGACGACAACCCCGACCTGGCCGCTCTGGAGGCATCCGAGCGGCAATACCTGGCGTTGATCGACCAAGGGATCGCCCACGAAAGAAAGCTGGACAACACGGCCGCCAGCTTCAGCAGGGCCAAGGCCGACTACGTTGAATTTCTCGAGGCCTTCAGCGCGTCTCGCCAGCAACCGAGACAGCTCACGGGCATCAAGGACCTCACCGAAAAATTCAACGTGCTGCGCAATGGACTGATCGAAGGTTATCGCCAGGCCCTGACCAAGATCGGTGAAACCCAGGACCGCGCACGCGAACGCGCCTTGTGGATTTCCGGGCTGCTGGGGCTGGTGGGGTTTGCGGTCCTGGTCATCGGTTTTATCACGGCCCATGGCCTTGCCCGGCGTTTCGGCGCACCGATCGAGGCGCTGGCCGCGGCGGCGGATGACATCGGCCAGGGCAATTTCGAGGTCACGCTGCCCGTTTCTTCCGCCGCCGAGTTGAATTTGCTGACCCGTCGTTTCGGCGTCATGGCCCAGGCACTGCGCGAACATCAGGCCACCAATGTCGATGAACTGCTCGCCGGCCAGCAGCGTTTGCAAGCGGTGCTCGACAGTATCGACGACGGCTTGCTGATGATCGATCGCCAAGGCCAGTTGGAGCACCTCAACCCGGTGGCCCAGCGTCAATTGGGCTGGGATGAGGCGCGCCTGGGCCAAGGGCTCGGCGAGGCGCTGGGACGCCTGGAACTGGATGAAGAATTGCACCTGGTGCTGCGCGGTGGAACCCTGGAGCGGGCGCCGGAAGACCTGACCATCGAGGTCGATGGCGAGTCGCGGGTGCTGACCTACAGCCTCACGCCGGTCAGCCACACCCAGGGCCACATCCTCGGCGCGGTCATGGTGCTGCATGACGTCACCGAACAGCGCGCCTTCGAACGGGTGCGCAGCGAGTTCGTCCTGCGAGCCTCCCATGAGCTGCGCACGCCGGTGACGGGCATGCACATGGCATTCGGCCTGTTGCAGGAGCGCCTGCACTTCCCGCCGGAGTCCCGCGAGGCGGACCTGCTCAACACCGTCACGGAAGAAATGCAGCGGCTGATGCAACTGATCAACGACCTGCTGAATTTCTCTCGCTACCAGAACGGCCTGCAAAAGCTGACCCTGGCGCCTTGTTCCATCGACGACCTGTTGGAAGAGGCCCGCCTACGGTTCGCCGAACAGGCCCAAGCCAAGGGTATCGAGCTGCTCGTGGCGATCCAGGGCCCATTGCCACGGCTGCATGCCGACGCTGCGCAACTGGATCGGGTGCTCGATAACCTGATCGACAACGCCATGCGCCATACCGGCGAAGACGGCCAGATCCGCTTGCAGGCCCGACGCCACGGCGAGCGGGTGATCATCAGTGTCGAAGACAACGGCGAAGGCATTGCCTACGGCCAACAGGGAAGGATCTTCGAGCCTTTCGTCCAGGTCGGACGCAAGAAGGGTGGCGCCGGCCTCGGTCTGGCCCTGTGCAAGGAGATCGTCCAGCTCCACGGTGGCCGCATGGGCGTTTATTCAAGGCCGGGGCAGGGCACGCAGTTCTACATGGCGCTGTCAGTCTGAGCGCAAGGCCTGGGAAACCTAGGCTTCATCATCAAGGCGACGCCCACGCAGGCGTCGGCCACGGGTAATCAATTCGATGAGTTGGACCGCGCTGAGGGCATGGGCGAACAGCCAGCCCTGGCCGAACCTCACCCCTTCGCTGCTCAAATAAGAGGCCTGGGCTTCATGCTCGATGCCTTCGGCGATCACCTTGAGCTGCAGCGCGTGGGCCATGCGGATGATGTGCGGGGCCACGCCGCTGCTAGCGGCATCGTGGCCCAAGGCGTCGATGAAGGCCTTGTCGATTTTCAGGCAGTCCACCGGCAGGGTTTGCAGGTAGGCCAGGCTGCAATAACCCGTGCCAAAATCGTCGATCAGCACCTGATGCCCGACGTCGCGCAGCGATTGCAGGTTATCCCGGGCAACCAACACGTCGATCAGCCCGCGCTCGGTCACTTCGAAGGCGATCTGGCGCGCCGAGACCCGATGCAACGCCAGCAGGCGAGCGATCACTTCGCCAATACGCGGCACCATCACATCGCAGGCCGCCAGGTTCACCGAGATATACAGCTGCGGATTGGCCCGCAACAGCTGGCCCAATTGATCGAACAGCCGCTGCAGCACGAAATCGGTGATCTGGCGGATCTGCCCGGTGTTCTCGGCCATCGGGATAAACAAGTCCGGGCTGGTCAGGGTGCCGTCCGGTCGTCGCCAGCGCAGCAAGGCTTCGGCACCGACGCAGTTGCGACTGTCCAGGTCGAAAATCGGCTGGTACAGCACCTGCAATTCACCGCGCCGGATGGCCCCGTGCAGCTCAGCATCCATGGACTGGCGATGGCGCGCCAGCAGAAACACCTGGAAACCAATCCCCAGGCCCAGCACCAGGCTGATGGGCAGCATCCACCAGGCATTGGCCGGGATCTTGAAACCGTTGCGCTGGGCGATCAGCACCAGTTGATATTCCGGGCTGTCGGTGGGCATCCGATAAATCAGCCGGGTCTGCGTCACCTGCAAGGCATTCTGGCTTTTCGGTGGCCAAGGCTCTGTGGGCGGCCAGTATTGTTGAGTGCCCAACACGGGAATGGCCCGCGTGCCATGATCCAGGACCACCAGCAGGCTGCTGCCCGGTGGCAGGTCGACCACGTCGGCCAAATGCCCCCGGGAGGTGGCGACTCGGAAATTGCCACGGCCCAGCATCAACGCAGCGCGGTCTTCGTTGGGTTCGGTGGTGGTATTGAGCCAATAGCTGTAGGTCGGGCCTCGAAGATCGGGCGGACGGGCCACCGACAGCCCGCTTTGGCGCGGACGATTGGAACAGACGCCGCTGCCATCGATGTACACCGCTTCATAAACGAAACGGTAATTGAAGCTGACCTCTCGCAAGGTCGCGATCATCTCATCGTCGCAGCCGCGCAACGGCTGGTTTTGCAGGTCGTCGAGGCTTTCCCGCAATTGCCCGAAAAGCTGTTCCAGCCGTTGCAGGAAGCGCTCGCCCTGGGCATTCATCTGGTCGCTTTCACGCTGCTGGATCTGCTGCACGACCACGAACAGACTGCCCGTCAGCAGTAGGAAGGTACTCAGGGCAGCCGCCATCATCGCCAGGAACAGGGGGCGATGGAGCCAGCTCTGTAAGGTTTCGCGGGCAGCCGTCATCATGGGTAATCCGAAAGTTACCAATGAGTTATAGCTTCTGATTTGGATTTGGCCCGATTCGTCGGACGGGCGTCATTATTTTGTCTGGTTGAGCACCTGCAGAATCGCCGCGCTTTGCGGGTCCGGCATGCCATCGAAGCGGGTTGGCCGGTAGTGCATCTGAAACGCGGCCAGCACGTGGTGGGTGGCCACGTCCCATTCGCCGGTCTGGGGCGTCGGGTAGCCCAGACGGGCCAGCTCGGCCTGGAACCAACTGGCAGGCGGTAGCTGCGTTGCGAAGAAAACCTGCTGGCGTGCGACGGCCTGTTCATCCGGCCACACACCCAGGCCCGCTTGCGCCAGACGCTTCCAGGGGAACAGCGGCCCCGGATCGAGCTTGCGCAGGGGCGCGATGTCGCTGTGGCCGATGATGCTGCGCGGGCTGATCCCGTTGCGCTGGATGATGTCCTTGAGCAAGACGGTCAAGGCCTGGACCTGAGCTTCGCTGTAGGGATACCAGAGGCGCCCGGTGGGCGTGTCGAGGAAACCCGGATTGACGATTTCGATGCCGATGGAACTGGAATTGAGCCAGGTCCGGCCTTCCCATTCACTTTCCCCGGCGTGCCAGGCGCGCCGGCTTTCATCCACCAGCTTGTAGATGGTCGCGTCTTTATCGTCGCCAATCAGGTAGTGGGCACTGACTTCGCCATGGGTCAGCAGGGCCAGTGAACGCTCCAGGGACGCCGAGGTGTAATGCACCACCACGAATTGGATGCGGTTGTCATGGTTGACGGAGGGGTGACTGGTATCGAAACGAGGGCCGCTGGTGCAGCCGGCAAGGATAAATAAAGAAACAATGAGCGAGAAAAATTTCATGGCGGAGGGCATTACGCGCTGGAAGTAATGCAACAGTGTAACGTATCGCCCCGCGATGATCCGGTGCGCGGGTCGATATTAAACAAATTGGAACAATTAGCCCTCAGCCCAGCTCCACGCGGTTGCGTCCGGCATTTTTGGCCCGATAGAGCGCCTGATCGGCTCTTTTAAGCACCAAATCGCTGTGTTCACCTGGCTTGAAAGCCGTCATGCCCACCGATACCGTCACCGTCACCGGTTCGCCCTTGAAATGAAACGGGCAGGCTTCGATGGCCAGACGCAGCGCCTCGGCCAGCTTGGCGCCAGCCGCCAGGGGGGTATCCGGCACCAGCAGGACAAACTCCTCGCCACCAAAACGCGCAATGAAATCGCCGCCACGCAGGCGTTTGCGCAGGACCGAGGCGATCAGCTTCAACACCCGGTCACCGGCCAGATGGCCGTAGTTGTCATTGATGCGCTTGAAATGATCGAGATCGAGCATGGCCAGCAGCAAGCTGTTGCCGTGCTGCTGCCACTGGACGACTTCATGCTCCAGACGCTCGGACCAGGCGGCGCGGTTGGGCAACCCGGTGAGCGGATCGACCAGCGCTTTCTGCCGCTGTTCCTCGAGATTTTCCCGCACGACCTGGGCGTCCTGCTCCATCAGCGCGACGCGATCGGCCAGGCTTTTGAGGCGCGCCGAGACTTCCTGCTCGCGTTGATCACGTTGCCGGCGGTGCTGGTCCATTGTCCCGAGCAAGCCTTCAAGGTGATTCTCAAGCACCTGCTTGAGGCCTTCCAAGTCATCGGCTTGTTGCACGCTGCTTTGCAGGCCATCCACCTGTTCGCGAATCTGGGTGTCCATTTCCCGGGAGGCCGACAGATTGTCGGCGTGGTCTTCACTGGCGGCCTGCAGGCTGCTCTGGAAGGACTCGAGACGATCATTGAGGCGTTGCAGGTACGCTTCGAATTCATGCTGGCCGGTGTCGGTGATGGCCAGCATCAACACCGCCAGATCATCGAGGATCGGCAGCAGTTCGTACCAGTTCAAGCCATTTCGCAACCGCTCACCCATGGCCTCGGCTTGTGGTCGATGACGCTCGGGTAAGGTCAGGTCGCCCAACAGGCCCAGCAAAGTGTCTTCGATGTGCTTGGCGACCGAGCTGTAGGACGGTTCCGGCGAATCGGGCAGGGCGTATTGGGCATCAGCCAAATCGGCGGCGGCCAAAGGCTCGTCAGGCTCGGCTTCAACTGGAGGCGGCGAGGGGTCGGGGAGGGTCTGTGACACCTCTTCGGACATCAGCTCGTCGGGATTTTCCAGGGCGGGTGTCGCTACCGGGAGTTCGTCGGCGGCCACCGTCTGCAAGGGGGCGGGCTCGGCGGCTTCGTCCGGCTCGCTGATCGGCTTAGCCACTTCAGCGGCTGGTGCCGGAGCGGACGTCGGCGCAGGTTCGGTCTGCGGGGTAACCTGGCCGACCGGTTCGGGCGTTGCCTCCAGCGTGGGAGCTTGCTCCGCTACCGACGGGACGGTTGCTGGTGCTGGTGCTGGTGCTGGTGCTGGTGCGACGGATGCTGTGTGAACTGCCGGCTCAACGACGACTGGCAGGGCCGTGTCTGCCAGAGGCGCCACGCTGGCCTGGGCAGGCTCGTGAGGCTGGGGCGTCGCTTCCTCATGGCCTTGGCCACCAAACAGCCGTTGCAGCAATCCGGGGCGGCTCGGTTCGACAGGGGCGTCCAGGGCACTCAGTGCCTTGCCTTGCAAACCGCTCAATTCGCTGAGCAGCAGCGGAATCTCCCGGGCCTGGCCGACCCGCTCTTCCAACTGCTTGGAAAATTTCTTCAGGGGCCGGCTGACTTCCTTCGGCAGCGGCAGGCTTTGCAGCTGGGCCACCAGGGCCGTCAATGCGGTGCTCATCTGCTCGATGCGGGTTTCGCGGCGCTGCTCGGAATCGAGTACGGCTTTCTCCAGGCGCGGCAGCAGGGCGGCGAGGCCGGCGTCCATGTCATCGGTGCGCACCACCTCGCGCATCTCTTTCATGCATTGGTCGACGACCCGATCAGTGCCCTCGGCGGCCAGGGTGCTGCGCACCAGGCCACGACGCAGCAAGTCGAGTCGAGCATCCCAACGGCGCTCGAGCTTTTCCTGCTGTTCGATACTCTTGAGGTATTTCTCTCTCCAGCGTTCGGCTTCGTCGCTCATTCATCGGATCCGCGAGGGGCAGTACTCAGCGCGGGGAATGCATCGGCCGTGAGCGAACCCGGCAAACGAATTTCTACCGCGACCGGCAGGTGATCGGAAATGGGTTGGGCCAACACCTCGACACGTTCGAGGGTCAGGGTCGGGCTCAACAGGATATGGTCCAGGCAGCGCTGGGGGCGCCAGCTGGGGAATGTCGCTTCCAGTTGTGGTGCGAGCAGACCGAGATCGCGCAGGGGCGAGGTCTGCAGCAGGTCGGTGGCGTGGGTGTTCATGTCGCCCATCAGTATCTGGTGCTTGTAGCCGCCGATCAGCTCGCGAATGTACGCCAGCTGCATCGTCCGGGTACGCGCCCCGAGTGCCAGGTGCATCATGACCACGACCAGCGCTTCCGGACCTTCGCCAAAACGCGCAAGAATCGCCCCGCGCCCCTTGGGGCCTGGCAGCGGATGGTCCTCGATCGCCCAGGGACGCAAACGACTCAACACGCCATTGCTGTGCTGGCCGAGACGTCCGAGGTTGCGATTGAGTTGTTGATACCAGTAGGGGAAGGCGCCCAATTGGGCCAGGTGTTCCACCTGATTGACGTAGCCTGACCGCAGGCTCCCGCCGTCGGCCTCTTGCAGGGCCACCAGGTCGAAGTCCTTGAGCAGGTCGCCGATTTTCTGCAGGTTGCCGGCACGCCCGGTGTGCGGCAGCAAATGCTGCCAGCCGCGGGTCAGGTAATGCCGGTAGCGTTCGGTGCTGATGCCCACCTGGATATTGAAGCTGAGCAGCCGCAAGCGGCTGTCGCCAGGCAGGCCCGTGGACGTGACATGGTGCTCGTTGACCCGTGGTTCATGCAGGCCAACGATGCGTTCGGTACTCCAGCGGGCCATGGGCGTGGGCCGCGCTTAGTTGGCGACAGCCTTGGTGGCCGCTCGCTCTTTGGCGATCAGTTGGTCGGCCAGTTGCAGCGCTTGTTCGGCCCCGCCGGCAGAGCCGATGTCAAAGCGATATTTGCCGTTGACGATCATGGTCGGCACGCCCGTGATCTCGTATTTCTTCGCCAGGTCACGGGCCTTCTTGATCTGGCCCTGGATGGCAAAGGAGTCGAAGGTGGCCAGGAACTTGTCCTTGTCCACGCCTTGGGTCGCCAGGAAATCGGCCATGTCTTGTTTGTCGGTCAGCTTCTTGTGTTCTTTCTGGATCGCGTTGAAAACGGCTGCGTGAACCTGGTGCTCGACGCCCATGGCTTCGAGGGTCAGGAACATCTGGCCGTGAGCGTCCCATGGGCCACCGAACATGGCGGGGATGCGAACGAAGTTAACGTCGGACGGCAGTTTCTCGACCCATGGGTTGATGACCGGTTCGAACGCGTAGCAATGCGGGCAGCCGTACCAGAACAACTCCACGACTTCGATCTTGCCAGGCGCTGCCACCGCAACGGGGTTGGTCAATTCGACATAGGGTGCGGCGGGCTTTTCAGCCGCTTGGGCAGTCATGCCGAACAGGCTGGCGGCGACGAGCGCGGCGCTGATGATCAGATTACGCATGCTTTACTCCTGGACAATGAGGGGGCCTCGCAAGACCTGCTTCTAAGACAGACCGTGGCGGGTTCAAGTTCTCTAGTGTAACGGCAGCGGCCACAAAAAAGGGCGGCCAAAGCCACCCTTTTGATGCTCGCATCGACAGATTAATCGAGCGTTAACGTTGCAAGAGGTGTATCCCCCTCAACGGCCTTAGTGCAAGCCCTGAATGTAGGCGGAGACTGCCGCGATATCTTCGTCGCTCAGCTTTTTGGCGATGCTCTGCATGGGCTTGGTGTCGCCATCGTTGGTCCGGCCGCCTTCTTCTTTACGGAAGTCGGCCAGTTGCTTGCCGACGTACTGGGCATGCTGGCCGCCCAGGTGTGGGAAACCGGCAGCCGCGTTGCCTTTGCCATCCGGGGAGTGGCAACCGGTGCAGGCTGGCAAGCCTTTGTCGAGGTTGCCGCCGCGGAACAGCGCTTCACCGCGAGCCACGAGTTTTGGATCGGCGGCGCCGACGCTGCCCTTCTGGCTGGCGAAATAGGCCGCGATGTCCGCCAGGTCCTGATCGCTCAGGTTGGTCAGCAGGCCGGTCATTTCCAGCACCGTGCGCTTGCCGGACTTGATGTCGTGCAGTTGCTTGTTCAGGTAACGCTCGCCCTGGCCCGCCAGTTTCGGAAAGTTGGGCGCCATGCTATTGCCATCCGGGCCGTGGCAGGCCCCGCATACGGCCGCTTTCGCCTGACCGGCAGCGGCATCGCCAGCGGCGTGGGCTACGCCGGATATCCCCAAGGTCAACAGCAGACTCACGATCAGTTTGTTCATCAGCTAATCCAACTACGGCTAAGGGTTAAAGAGTTATGGACCGGGTTTACTCGCTCATCCACTGGATGATGGCTCGGTAATCCTCGGCACTGCAGTCCATGCACAAACCACGCGGCGGCATCGCCTTGAAACCCTGGGTCACGTGTTGCACCAGCGTCTCCATACCTTTCGCCAACCTCGGCGTCCAAGCTTCCTGATCACCCTTGCGGGGCGCCATGGGGAGTTGGCCGGAATGACAGGCACCACAAACACGGTTGTACACAGCTTCCGGATCCTGTGTAGCCTGAGCGCTGTAAAGCGGCATCAAGACACCGGCAGCTAGCAGCCATTTCGTCATAAAACGACCTTTTCAGGGTTGGGAACGAGCTGCGTTCTAATGCGCAATTTCGGTCGGTCGCTCCCGTGAGCTTCATCCTACGCTGGGACAAAGCGCACACAAAATCTGCGGCATTATATACTGGCGTCACTGAAACGGAAACGACACAGCTTGCCGCGTCCATTCCCGACGCCGCCCACATCGGAAATCCCATGCAACTGAAGAACCCCATCCTTGGCCTGTGCCAACAGTCCACCTTCATGCTCAGCGCCGCCAAAGTCGATCAATGCCCAGACGACGAAGGCTTCGAAGTGGCTTTTGCCGGGCGTTCCAACGCCGGCAAATCCAGCGCGCTGAACACCTTGACCCATGCGAGCCTGGCACGCACCTCGAAAACCCCGGGTCGCACGCAGCTCTTGAACTTCTTCAAGCTAGACGATGAACGGCGTTTGGTCGACCTGCCCGGCTACGGCTACGCGAAAGTACCGATCCCGCTCAAGCAACACTGGCAGCGCCACCTGGAAGCGTACCTGGGCAGCCGCGAGAGTTTGAAAGGCCTGATCCTGATGATGGACATTCGCCATCCGATGACCGACTTCGACTTGTTGATGCTCGATTGGGCGGTCGCCAGCGGCATGCCGATGCACATCCTGCTGACCAAGGCCGACAAGCTCACCTACGGCGCGGCGAAAAATACCTTGCTCAAAGTGCAGTCGGAAATTCGCAAGGGCTGGGGCGACGCGATCACCATCCAACTGTTCTCGGCGCCCAAGCGCATGGGCCTGGAAGAAGCCTACACGGTGCTGGCCGACTGGATGGAATTGGCGGACAAGGGCAGCGAAGAGGCCGAATAAGCCAAATCGCAGGCAAAAAAAACCCCGGACTTCTTATGGGGAGGGGGAAGTTCGGGGTCCAAGTTCCGGACCGCTAGGGCGGGGTCCAGATATCTGCCAACACTTAACACAACATAGGAGCATTGAAGGGCTTCACCAGCCATTCAAAATCTCTGAGTGGCGATTCACGGGTTTAGTTCAGATTATTTTTGGAAATAACCGTAGGAATTTTCCGAGCTAATGAGGCCGCACCTGGGTTTTCGGTGACTCAATGGAGCATGGGTGTCTGGGCCGACGCTATCGCGAGCAAGCTCGCTCCCACAGGGAATGGGTGTTGGGCTCGGTATTCGGCTCGACACAAAACCATTGTGGGAGCGAGCTTGCTCGCGATGACCATATTTCATTCCCCGCAGATTTATCAGCCGCCACAAGAGCCCTCGACCTCAGGGCTTGGGAATCAGTGCGCCTCGTCCCAGTTATTGCCCACACCCACTTCCACCAACAGCGGCACGTCCAGCGTGGCCGCGGTGCTCATGTGCTGGCGGATTTCTTCGCGCACCTGATCGACCAGGTCTTCACGCACTTCCAGCACCAGTTCGTCGTGGACCTGCAGGATGACCTTCGCATCCAGCCCTGAAGCAGTCAGCCAGCGGTCCACGGCGACCATGGCTTTCTTGATGATGTCAGCGGCCGTGCCTTGCATCGGCGCGTTGATGGCGGTGCGCTCGGCGCCTTTGCGCAGGGCCGGGTTTTTCGCGTTGATGTCCGGCAGGTACAACCGGCGACCGAAAATGGTTTCGACAAAACCTTGCTCGGCCGCCTGGGCGCGGGTGCGCTCCATGTACGCCAGCACACCCGGGTAGCGAGTGAAGTAGCGGTCGATATAGGCCTGGGACTGCTTGCGATCGACGCCGATCTGCTTGGCCAGGCCGAACGCGCTCATGCCGTAGATCAAACCGAAGTTGATCGCCTTGGCGCTGCGGCGCTGGTCATGGGTAACCGCGTCCAAATCGACGCCGAACACCTCGGCCGCCGTGGCCCGGTGCACGTCCAGGTCATTACGAAACGCATGAAGCAACCCTTCGTCCTTGGCCAGGTGCGCCATGATTCGCAGTTCAATTTGCGAATAGTCCGCCGCCAGCAGTTTGTAGCCTTTCGGCGCGACGAACGCCTGGCGGATGCGTCGGCCTTCGGCCGTGCGAATCGGGATGTTCTGCAGGTTCGGGTCGATGGATGACAGGCGCCCGGTCGCGGCGACGGCCTGCTGGTAATTGGTGTGGACGCGGCCGGTGCGGCTGTTGATCTGTTCCGGCAGGCGATCGGTGTAGGTGCTCTTGAGCTTGCTCAGGGAGCGGTACTGCATCAGCACCTTGGGCAGCGGGTAATCCTGCTCAGCCAGCTCGGCGAGCACCGCTTCGGCGGTGGACGCCTGGCCCTTGGCGGTTTTGCTGAGCACCGGCAAACCGAGCTTTTCGTACAGGATCACGCCCAATTGCTTCGGCGAACCCAGGTTGAATTCCTCGCCGGCGATGGCAAACGCCTCACGCTCCAGCGCCACCAGTTTTTCGCCCAGCTCGACACTCTGTACGCCCAGCAGGTTGGCATCGACCAACGCCCCCTGGCGCTCGATGCGCGCCAGGACCGGCATCAGCGGCATTTCGATGTCGTTGAGCACCCGCCCCAGGCTTGGCGTGGCGGCCAGCTTTTCCTGCAAGGCTTGATGCAGGCGGAAAGTCACGTCGGCGTCTTCGGCGGCGTAAGGGCCGGCCAGTTCCAGGGAGATCTGGTCGAAGGTCAGTTGCTTGACCCCTTTGCCAGCGATGTCCTGGAAATCGGTCTTGCTTTGGCCCAGGTACTTGAGCGCCAGGCTGTCCATGTCGTGGCGGGTCGCGGTGGAGTCCAGCACGTAGGATTCGAGCATGGTGTCGAAGGCGATGCCCTGGACCAGGATGCCGTTGTTCTGATCGCCACCGATGGCGCAGTTGGCCAGGATGTTGGTTTCGAACTTGGCGTGCTGGCCGATCTTGAGCTTGTTCGGGTTTTCCAACAGCGGTTTGAGCGCCTTGAGCACCGTGTCGCGGTCCAACTGCTCCGGCACGCCCATGTAGGAGTGGGTCAGCGGGATGTAGGCCGCCTCGAAAGGGGCCACGGCGAACGACAAGCCGACCAGTTGCGAATGCTGGGCATCACCGCCGTTGGTTTCGGTGACAAAAGCGAACAGCGGCGCTTTGTCCAGTTTCGCCAGCCACGCCTCGAAGCGCGCCTGATCGAGAATGACCTCGTACTTGGCCTCGGCGGCGCCAGGCTGTTCTTCGGCCACTTCGACGATCTCCTGGCCGGCACGCTTGGCGTCCCGCTGGTTTTCCTCGAACCAGCTCTTGAACTCCAGCAACGTGTACAGCTCGGCCAGCTTCTCGTGATCGGGTGCGCCCATTTGCAGGTCGTCCAGGCCGACATCCAATGGCACGTCGGTCTTGATGGTCGCCAGCTCGTAGGAAAGTAACGCCATTTCCTTGTGCTCTTCGAGCTTGGCGGCCAGGGTCTTGGCGCCACGGATCGGCAAGGTGGCGACGATATCCAGTTGCGCGTACAGCTCGGTCAAGCCGCCATTGACGCCCACCAGCAGGCCGGAAGCGGTCTTCGGTCCGATGCCCGGAACGCCGGGGATGTTGTCGGACGAATCGCCCATCAACGCCAGGTAATCGATGATCTGCTCTGGAGCGACGCCAAACTTCTCCTTCACGCCAGCCACGTCCAGGGCGCTACCGGTCATGGTATTGACCAAGGTAATGTGCCCATCGACCAACTGCGCCATGTCTTTGTCGCCGGTGGAGATCACCACCGGGCGGTCGGCCGCCGCGCTGCTGCGGGCCAGGGTGCCGATCACGTCATCGGCTTCGACGTTGTCCACGCACAGCAGCGGGAAGCCCAGGGCCTTGACGCTGGCATGCAGTGGCTCGATCTGCACGCGCATGTCGTCGGGCATGCTCGGGCGGTTGGCCTTGTACTCGGCGTACAGCGCATCGCGAAATGTCCCACCCTTGGCGTCGAACACCACGGCGAACGGACTGTCCGGATACTGCTTGCGCAGGCTCTTGAGCATGTTCAACACGCCTTTGACCGCACCGGTCGGCAGGCCTTTGGACGTGGTCAGCGGTGGCAGCGCGTGAAAGGCGCGGTACAGATAAGAAGAACCGTCCACCAGGACGAGGGGGGCTTGGCTCATGAGCAGCATCAACCTTTTCGGCGGGTCCGGGGCTAGAATAGCGGGACCGTTGACGACAAAGGGACAAGGTTATCATGCGTACACTAAATCGCCTGTTACTGGCTGGCTTGTTTGCAATCACCCCGTTGGCCGCCATGGCAGCGGATGACGCACCCTCGGCGGACCCGGATGTCACCATCCGCACCGAAGGCGATAAAACCATTCAGGAGTATCGGCAAAACGGATTTTTGTACGCGATCAAGGTCACGCCCAAGAACGGCAAGCCTTATTTCCTGGTACGCGCCGATGGCACTGATGCAAACTTCATCCGCTCGGACCAGCCGGATATGCTGATCCCTTCGTGGAAAATCTTTGAGTGGTAGCCCCACTCTGCACTTCAACCGGCGCCCGCTGAAGGGCGCCCGTACTGGCAGTTTTAACCATGTCTGTGTTCACGCCCCTGGCTCGGCCCGAGCTGGAAACCTTTCTCGCCCCTTACGGGCTTGGCCGTCTGCTTGATTTCCAGGGGATCGCCGCCGGCAGCGAAAACACCAATTTCTTCATCAGCCTGGAGCAGGGCGAATTCGTCCTGACCCTGGTCGAGCGCGGCCCGGTGCAGGAAATGCCGTTCTTCATCGAACTGCTGGACGTGCTGCATGACGCCGACCTGCCGGTACCTTACGCCTTGCGCACCACCGACGGCGTCGCGCTGCGGGAGCTGGCGGGCAAGCCGGCGCTGTTGCAACCGCGCCTGGCGGGCAAGCACATCAAGCAGGCCAACGCCCAGCACTGCGCCCAGGTCGGGGAGCTGCTGGCGCATCTGCACTTGGCGACCCGCGACAACATGATCAAGCGCAAGACCGATCGTGGCCTGGACTGGATGCAGGAGGAGGGCGCCAAGCTGCTCTCGCACCTCGATACCGCGCCGCGTCAGTTGCTGGAGGCTGCGCTGGATGAAATTTCGTTGAAGAAGGTAGGCATCCTGGCGCTGCCCCGGGCCAACATCCACGCGGACCTGTTCCGCGACAACGCGATGTTCGAGGGCACGCACCTGACCGGGCTGATCGACTTCTACAACGCCTGCTCCGGGCCGATGCTGTATGACGTCGCCATCGCCTTGAACGACTGGTGTTCGGATGACAACGGTGTGCTCGATGGCCCTCGGGCGCGAGCTTTACTGGGTGCCTATGCGGCGCTGCGGCCGTTCACCGCCGCCGAGGCCCAGCTATGGCCAACCATGCTGCGCGTGGCGTGCGTGCGGTTCTGGCTGTCGCGGTTGATCGCCGCCGAGTCGTTCGCCGGGCAGGATGTGTTGATTCACGATCCGATGGAGTTCCAGCAGCGCCTGGCGCAGCGGCAGACGGTTCACGCGTTGCTGCCGTTCGCCCTCTAAGTACCAATAGAAGGCTTTCGCCGAACGCTGCTTTTGTGGCGAGGGAGCTTGCTCCCGCTGGGGTGCGGAGCAGCCCCAAAATCTTGCGGTCGCTGCGCAACCGAGCGGGAGCAAGCTCCCTCGCCACAGGATCCATGTTCGGCAGGAGCGCGCGGGGCTGGGGTCATAGCGACTCCAGACACCCCGCCAGATCATTCCCCAGCTTCTCCAACAACTGCTCATACCCTTGCGCCGTCGCCGGGGTATAGCCGCCCAGTGCATCCAGCTCCGCCAGTTTCACCGGCAACCCGGCCACCAGGGTTTCGGCCAGGCGCGGGCGCAACGGCGGTTCGCTGAAGACGCAGGTCTTGCCCACCGCTTGCAAGCGCGTGCGCATCGCCGCCACATGCTGGGCGCCGGGCTGGACTTCGGCGGCCACGGCGAACACCCCGGCGTGCTTGAGGCCGTAGTTGTCTTCGAAATAGTCGAACGCTTCGTGGAACACGAAATACGGTTTGCCCGCGACCCCGGCCAGTCGCGTCTTGAGGCGCGCGTCCAAAGCGTCGAGACGCTGGTTGAAACCCGCGAGGTTGCTCTGGTAGCGGGCCGCATTCGCCGGATCTGCCGCGCTCAGGTCAGCCGCCATTTTCGCGGCGATCACCCGCGCATTGTGCGGCGATAGCCACAGGTGGGCATCCACGGTGCCGGGGCGGTGGTCGTGATCGTGCTCATCGCCGTCATGGTCATCGTCCTCGTGGGACGCGCTGTCCTGGGCGAAGTGACGCAACTTGAGCCCCGGCAGCGCCTGCACCGCGACCGACGGCAGCGTACGACCGTTCAACACGCGTGGTAGGAAACCTTCCATGTCCGGCCCAATCCAGTACAGCAGGTCCACCGACTGCACCTTGCGCACGTCCGATGGCCGCAACGCATAGTGATGCGGCGAAGCCCCTGGCGGCAGCAACACTTCCGGAACGGCCACGCCCTCCTGCACGGCGGCGGCAATCAACTGCAACGGCTTGATGCTAGTGAGGACCTTGACCTCGGCCTGGGCCGGGCCAATCAGTAGAAAACTTGCGACAAAAGCGACAAAGAGCGAAAAAAATCGGGACACGATGACCACTCGAAGAGGCGAGAACGGGTAACATAATAACGTCTCTCACTAAACTCGTCGCTGCCCATGCCTATTACACCCCTTGCCAGTCGTCCCCACGATCACTCCCACTGCGTGCACACCGCGCTGTCCGAGGCCGACGCCATCTGCGCGCGCCAAGGGTTGCGCCTGACCGCCCTGCGTCGGCGCGTGCTGGAATTGGTCTGGCAAAGCCACAAGCCGCTGGGCGCCTACGACATCCTGGCCGTGCTCAGCGAACAGGACGGCCGCCGGGCCGCGCCGCCAACGGTCTATCGGGCGCTGGATTTCCTCTTGGAAAACGGCCTGGTGCATCGCATTTCGTCGCTGAACGCCTTCGTCGGCTGCAACCATCCGGAGCACGCCCACCAAGGCCAGTTCCTGATCTGCCGCGAATGCCACGCCGCCATCGAGCTGGAACAGAAGTCCATCAGCGATGCCATTATCGCCAGCGCCCAGGAGGTCGGCTTCGTGGTCGACACCCAGACCGTCGAAGTGGTCGGTCTCTGCTCCGGCTGCCAGGGGGCCTGATGAGCAATGCGTTGATCCGTCTCGAGCAGGTGGCCGTGACGTTCGCCGGGCAGAACGTGCTGGACAACATTCACCTGAGCGTCGAGCCGGGGCAGATCGTGACCCTGATCGGCCCCAATGGCGCCGGCAAGACCACCCTGGTGCGCGCCGTGTTGGGTTTGCTCAAGCCCGACAGCGGCAGCGTCTGGCGCAAGCCCAGGTTGCGCGTCGGCTACATGCCGCAAAAACTTCACGTCGATCCGACGCTGCCGCTGTCCGTGCTGCGCTTCCTGCGCCTGGTGCCTGGCGTGGACCGCGCACGGGCCTTGGCCGCGCTCAACGAAGTCGGTGCCGAACAGGTGATCGACAGCCCGGTGCAAAGTGTCTCCGGCGGCGAGATGCAACGCGTGCTGTTGGCCCGCGCCCTGCTGCGCGAGCCTGAACTGTTGGTGCTCGACGAACCGGTACAAGGCGTCGATGTGGCGGGGCAGGCCGAGCTGTACAGCCTGATCACCCGCCTGCGCGACCGTCACGGCTGCGGCGTGCTGATGGTGTCCCACGACCTGCACCTGGTGATGAGCACCACCGACCAGGTGGTCTGCCTCAACCGCCACGTCTGCTGTTCCGGGCACCCTGAGCAGGTCAGTGGCGATCCGGCCTTTGTCGAGCTGTTCGGAAAAAACGCACAAAGCCTGGCGATTTATCACCACCACCATGACCACGCCCACGACCTGCATGGCTCGGTGGTCAGCGCCCCTTCCGCTTCCAATCATGTTCATGGAGATGGCTGCAAGCATGGCTGATTTTCTGTTGTACGCCCTGCTCGCAGGCCTGGCACTCGCCCTGGTCGCCGGCCCCCTGGGTTCGTTCGTGGTCTGGCGGCGCATGGCCTATTTCGGCGACACCTTGTCCCACGCCGCCTTGCTCGGCGTAGCCCTGGGGTTTCTGCTGGATGTCAGCCCGGCGGTAGCCGTGACCGTTGGTTGCCTGTTGCTGGCGGTGGTCCTGGTGACCCTGCAACACCGCCAGCCGCTGGCGTCCGACACGTTGCTGGGCATCCTCGCGCCGAGCACCTTGTCCCTCGGGCTGGTGGTGCTGAGCTTCATGCATGACGTGCGCATCGACCTGATGGCCTATCTGTTCGGCGACCTGCTGGCGATCAGTCCGACGGACCTGTCGTGGATCCTGGGCGGTAGCGCGGCGGTGCTGCTGTTGCTGGTGGCGCTCTGGCGACCATTGCTGGCCGTCACCGTGCACGAAGAGCTGGCCCGGGTCGAAGGCTTGCCTGTACTGGGTTTGCGACTGGCGCTGATGCTGCTGATTGCGGTGGTCATCGCCGTGGCGATGAAAATCGTCGGTGTGTTGCTGATTACGTCATTGCTGATCATCCCGGCGGCTGCGGCACAGCGTCACGCCCGCTCGCCCGAGCAGATGGCGCTCGGCGCGAGCCTGCTGGGCATGCTCGCGGTGTGTGGCGGCCTGGCGCTTTCCTGGTTCAAGGACACCCCGGCCGGCCCGTCGATCGTGGTCAGCGCCGCTGCGTTGTTTCTGCTGAGTTTTGTCCTGCCTCGTCGAGGGGTGTAGACTTGCTCGCTTTTTGCGCAAATAGAGAGTCGCAGGAATGAAGCCGTTCGCCTCCCGTTATCTGCTCCTTGTCGCATTTTCCCTGCTGCTGGGCGCTTGCCAGAGTATACCGCCGGTCACCCAGGCTCCCGATACGCGGGGCCCGGCCATCGCGCAGCTCGAGCAAAGCCTGGCCAGCAATGAGCTGGCCACCGCTGAAGACCAGCTGGCTGCCTTGCAAGCCCAGTCGCCCGAAGACCGGTCGCTGGAACCCTACCAGCGGCAATTGGCCGAGGCGTACTTGCGCCGCAGCCAGATCGACTTGCAAAAAGGCGACGTAAACGCCGCCGCCACCGCCCTGAGCCGTGCCCGGGCGTTGATGCCCAAGGCCCCGGCCCTCACCGGCGAGGTCAACAGCGCCATCGCCGAAGCCCGCAAGGCCGACCTGGAAAAAGCCGAGGCCGACCTCAAGGCCGCCGAAGCCAAACCGGTCGCCAAAGTGATCGACCCGAGCGCCCCCAGCACCACGGTTGCGCTCAACCTCGCCGATATACAGCAAATGCGTCGGCAACTGGATGCCATTGCCGCGGATGTGGTGAATTACCAGTGCGACGTAAGCATTCAGGCGCCGCGCACCGATGATTATCCGTGGTTGGCGACGTTGCTGACCAAGCGGGTCAAGAAACTTGATCCCGGGTTTGATCTGAAACTGCAGAAGCAGATTGTGCGCAGTGTGCCGGCGCAGATCGTGCTGACTCCGCGCAAACCCTAAAAGCATCGCGGGCAAGCCTTGCTCCCACAGGGCAATTCCCACAGCTCAATGTGTTCCCTGTGAGAGCTGCCCCCATAGGTCAATATCTTCCCTGTGAGAACTGATCTGTGGGAGCAAGGCTTGCCCGCGATAGCGTCCGATCAAGCAACCAAGCTCTTTCAGACACTCATCAAGCCGGAATCGCCTTCGCCTTAGGCTCCCGCGCCCACACCCGATGCTGGGCAATCGCGTCGAAGAACGCCTGGAACTTGCCAGCATCCACGTCAGGAATCAGCCCCGCATCCGCCTCCAGTTTCAACAACACCAGCAACTGCCGCGCTTCGCCATTCAGAGCGATGGCCTTGAGGTGCTTATAGGCTTCCAGCAAGTAATGCAGGGCCACGCCGTCGGTACTCAAGGCCTTGATCGACTCCGCGCCACCCGGCACGAACACCGCATCAAAGGCAATAGACGGCAACCCTTCCATGGACGCATCCACCGGTAGTGTTTTCCCATCAGCGGTGGTCACTGGCGCAGAAGTCGGCCCCAGCACCTTGGCGTGGGCGCCCTTCGCTTTCAAAGCCTTCTTGAGCGCCTCGATGATCGCCCCATCGACGCCGTTAGCCACCAGCACGGCCACTTTTCGCGTCTTGATGTCCCCAGACAGCAGGTTCGCCTGACTCAAGGCCGGGGATTGCTTCAGCGAGGGTTTCGGCACATCGACGGTGCCGGCGGTGGGGGCGGGCAGGCCCAGGTTTTTCGCCACCCGCGCGGCCAGTTCCAAATCGATGTTGGCCAGGATCTCGTTGACCTGCCGCGCCCGGATGAACTCCCGCTCTACCTTGCCCAGCTCGAAGCTGTAGGCCGCGATGATGTGCTCTTGCTCGTGGGCGCTCATACTCTTGTAGAACAACCGCGCCTGGGAGAAATGGTCGGAGAACGACTCACTGCGCTGGCGGATCTTGTAGGCATCGATGCGCTCTGGATAACTTTCGAAGCCGCCATCTTCCGGGCCAGGTGGGGTTTCCTTCGGCCAGCCACCATCGATGGAGTTCGGCTCGTAGGAGGTGCGGCCCTTGTCGATGGTGGTGCGGTGCATCGCATCGCGCTGACCGTTGTGCACAGGCGTGATGGCACGGTTGATCGGCAGCTCATGAAAATTCGGCCCACCGAGTCGGCTGATCTGCGTATCGGTGTAGGAAAACAGCCGGCCTTGCAGCAATGGGTCGTTGGAAAAGTCGATGCCCGGCACGATATGCCCGGGGCAGAACGCAACCTGTTCGACCTCGGCGAAGAAGTTGTCCGGGTTACGGTTGAGCACCATCTTGCCCAGGGGCGTGATGGGCACCAGCTCTTCAGGGATGATCTTGGTCGGGTCGAGCAGGTCGAAGTCGAACTTATGCTCGTCTTCCTCGGCAACGATCTGCACGCCGAACTCCCATTCCGGGTAGTCGCCCATCTCGATCGACTCCCAGAGATCGCGACGGTGGTAGTCCGTATCCTTGCCGGCCAGCTTCTGGGCTTCGTCCCAAACCAACGAGCAGGTACCGACTGTTGGCCGCCAATGGAATTTGACGAAGCTGCTTTTGCCTTCGGCGTTGATCATGCGGAAGGTGTGCACACCGAAGCCCTGCATGCTCCGCAGGCTTTTAGGAATGGCCCGGTCGGACATCGCCCAGATCACCATGTGCGCCGATTCCGGCACCAGCGAGACGAAATCCCAGAACGTGTCGTGGGCTGAACCGCCCGTAGGGATTTCATTGTGGGGTTCGGGCTTCACCGCGTGGACGAAGTCGGGAAACTTGATCGCATCCTGGATGAAAAATACCGGCATGTTGTTGCCCACCAGGTCGAAGTTGCCCTCATCGGTGAAGAACTTGACCGCAAAGCCACGAACGTCCCGCACGGTGTCGCCGGAACCCCGTGGACCTTGCACGGTGGAAAAACGCACGAACACCGGGGTTTTCTTGCTCGGGTCCTGTAGGAAACCAGCCTTGGTCAGCGCCGAATGCGCTTCATAGCTCTGGAAGTAGCCATGGGCGCCGGTCCCACGGGCGTGAACGATGCGTTCCGGGATGCGTTCATGGTCAAAATGCGTGATTTTTTCACGCATGATGAAGTCTTCCAGCAGCGACGGGCCCCGGGCGCCGACCCGGAGGGTGTTCTGGTTATCGGCGATCTTCACACCCTGATTGGTGCGCAACGCCTGTTCGGTGGCGTCGGAGCGAAACTGTTCCAGGCTCTCGAGCTTGGCGTTGGTGTTGCCGCGATCCAGGGTGTCGGTCCCGGCCAGTTGGCTCTTGTTGGCCGTGGGTTTTTTGGTACTCATCAGGCATAACTCCTCTTTGCGATCCCGGAGGCCAGGACTTTTGAGTTCGATACCGCAGGTTCCGTACCCGGGCATTTTCGAGTGGCTTAATGAGTGACCCATGCCGTTTGGCCGTGTTCCTTTTTTATGGCCTTTGATCGCGTTATTGCCAAATGACTGGTCTGATCGCAAATAAATGCTAAGAACCTCTATACGGACAGGCTAAAATGCGCGCCCGGCTAACCGCTGATCCTTTTCCAACGCGCCCCACAAGGTTCGCTACGTGATCGAGTTTCAAGACGTCCATAAAACCTACCGGGTCGCCGGTAGGGATATCCCCGCCCTGCATCCGACCAGTCTGACGATTGAGAACGGCCAGGTCTTCGGCCTGATTGGCCATTCCGGTGCGGGAAAAAGTACCCTGCTGCGCCTGATCAATCGCCTGGAAGACTCCACTGGCGGCAAGATCATCGTCGACGGCGAAGAAGTCACCGCCCTGGACGCCAGCGGTCTGCGCCGCTTCCGCCAGCAAGTCGGGATGATCTTCCAGCACTTCAACCTGCTGGCGTCCAAGACCGTGGCCGACAACGTGGCGCTGCCACTGACGCTGGCGGGTGAATTGTCCCGCAGCGAAATCGACCAGCGCGTCGCCGAGTTGCTCGCCCGCGTCGGCTTGTCCGACCACGCCAAGAAGTACCCGGCGCAATTGTCCGGCGGCCAGAAGCAGCGCGTCGGCATCGCCCGCGCCCTGGCGACCAAACCCAAGATCCTGCTGTGCGACGAGGCCACCAGCGCCCTCGACCCGCAGACCACCGCCTCGGTCCTGCAACTGCTGGCGGAAATCAACCGCGAGCTGAAACTGACCATCGTACTGATCACCCATGAAATGGACGTGATCCGCCGTGTTTGCGATCAAGTGGCGGTGATGGACGCCGGTGTGATCGTCGAGCAAGGCCCGGTGGCCGAGGTGTTCCTGCACCCCAAGCACCCGACCACCAAGCGTTTCGTCCAGGAGGACGAGCAGATCGACGAAAGCGAACAGCGCGACGATTTTGCCCACGTGCCCGGACGCATCGTGCGTCTGACGTTCCAGGGCGACGCGACCTACGCGCCATTGCTCGGCACCGTCGCCCGGGAAACCGGTGTGGACTACAGCATCCTGGCCGGTCGTATCGACCGCATCAAAGACACCCCCTACGGGCAACTGACCCTCGCCATCACCGGCGGTGACATGGAGGCGGCGTTCGCCCGCTTCACCGCGGCCGATGTCCACATGGAGGTGCTGCGCTAATGGAACTGTTGAGTTCGTTCTTCTCCAACATCGACTGGCTGGAAATCTGGCTGGCCACCGGCGACACCTTCCTGATGCTGTTCGGTTCGCTGCTGTTCACCGTGCTGCTCGGCCTGCCCCTGGGCGTGTTGCTGTTCCTCTGCAGCCCGCGCCAGTTGCTTGAGGCCCGCGGTGTGTATGCGCTGCTGTCGCTGATCGTGAACATCCTGCGTTCGCTGCCGTTCATCATTCTGTTGATCGTGATGATCCCGTTCACGGTATTGATCACCGGCACCTCCCTGGGCGTGGCCGGCGCGATCCCACCGCTGGTGGTCGGCGCGACACCGTTCTTCGCCCGCCTGGTGGAAACGGCCCTGCGCGAAGTCGACCGCGGCATTATCGAAGCGACCCAGGCCATGGGCGCCACCACGCGGCAGATCATCGTCAACGCCTTGCTGCCAGAAGCCCGCCCAGGCATTTTTGCCGCGATTACGGTGACAGCGATTACGCTGGTGTCCTACACGGCCATGGCCGGTGTGGTCGGCGCCGGTGGTTTGGGCGACCTGGCGATCCGCTTCGGCTACCAGCGTTTCCAGACCGACGTCATGGTGGTCACGGTGGTGTTGCTGCTGGTGCTGGTCCAGGTGCTGCAAACCGTGGGCGACAAACTGGTTGTGCATTTCTCTAGAAAATAAGGCCTCGCGGCCAATAAACCATGAGCCGGCCATTCGCTGGCAGGCGCCGAGAGCAGGCGCCTCAAAAGGAGTTAGCTGAATGAAAAAACTACTGGTTGCCTTCGCTGCCGCCGCAGCGTTTTCCGCCCACGCCGCCGACACCCTGACCGTCGCCGCAACGCCGGTGCCGCACGCGGAAATCCTCGAATTCGTCAAACCGGCCCTGGCCAAAGAAGGCGTCGACCTGAAGGTCAAGGTCTTCACCGACTACATCCAGCCGAACGTACAGGTCGCGGAAAAGCGCCTGGACGCCAACTTCTTCCAGCACCAGCCGTACCTGGATGAGTTCAACAAGGCCAAGGGCACAAACCTGGTGAGCGTGGCCGGTGTGCACCTGGAACCCCTGGGCGCGTACTCCAGCAAGTACAAGAAGCTCGACGAACTGCCAGGCGGCGCCAACGTGGTGATCCCGAACGACGCTACCAACGGCGGCCGTGCGTTGTTGCTGCTGGCGAAGGCTGGGGTGATCAAGTTGAAGGATTCGAGCAACATCCTGTCGACCACCAAGGACATCGTTGAGAACCCGAAGGACCTGAAATTCCGTGAGCTGGAAGCGGCGACCATTCCGCGGGTACTGACCCAGGTGGATCTGGCGTTGATCAATACCAACTATGCGTTGGAGGCGAAGCTTGATCCTTCCAAGGATGCTTTGGTTATCGAAGGTAGCGACTCACCGTATGTGAACATCCTGGTGGCTCGTGAGGATGACAAGGACAGTGAGGCGATGAAGAAGCTGGTTGCTGCGCTGCATACGCCGGAAGTGAAGGCTTTTATTCTTGAGAAGTACAAAGGCGCGGTTTTGCCGGCGTTTTGATCTGATCGGGTGGTGAAAAAACGGGGCTGCGTGGGAATGCAGGCCCGTTTTTTTTTTGCTCGGAAATATGCGGCGTTAAGGAAAGGCCCTCAAGATCATGGGCATCCATCAACGTGATTGACATAGCGATTGTCCCGCAACAATACTTATCCCAACGCATGAGGGGTGACTCTCGTGCCTACCTTCCGAGGCCCGCTTGAGAGAAATCTCTGCGGGCTTTCGTGTTTCTATGGCAAGGAATCCGGTCACTATGACGCATTACGTCGTGTACCTGGACAAATTCGGGCACGTCGGCCAGTACGTCTCACGTCACCATCCAAGGTACAAAACCCATCCCGCTTTCGGATTTGCTGGCCTGATTCTTCCGGCTACCGAAAGCCACTTGTTCCAAACCATCCAGTGCGCCGACTGGATCTGCGGCCTTATCGGGCGCCTGACAGCCTTGTTGGTTGCACCTGATGAATATCCGGAATTGGAACCGTTCGACAAGTATTTTTCAGATCGTATCGCCAAAGTCACAATGCCCAGCAGCGGCCTAGAACATCAGAAGACCGCTGAGGTACCCGCCGAGCGGGCCGGAGAGGCCATACCCGACGCAACTGGTGCCCTCGCAGGCAACTAATGTCCCTCATGATTGTTGTTCCCTTGAAACAAGCACAAATAAAGCAAACCCGACACGGGTGCCGGATTTGCTTTTTAAGAGGATGCTTACCCGCTATCGCGGATCAACGTTATCCAACACCCGATTCGCTAGCAATGAACTCAATTCGATCAATTGCTGGATACCGAGAGCAATATGACGGCGGGGGCCTTCCAGGTCGAAGGCGAGGTTGCTGACCATCGCGTCGGCTGCCGCCAGGGTTTCGGTGAGGTTTGCGAGAAGGGATTCGTTGTCGGCGTTTTTTGCGACGGTGAAGAGCTGACCCGGTTGGGACGTATCTTCTGATTTTTCCGGTTTTGGTAGCAGGTAGTAATCCAAGGCGCGATTGGTGACTTCGTCGTGCTTTTTGGCCTTGGATTTGGTGTGCGGGGAAGTACGGTCCGCCTCTGGCGGATTCGGTGTAGGTTTGAACATGTACTAAGTCCTATAGGTGAAGCCGCAACCCTCTAGCTACTAAACAAGGGGAGGCAGCTGTACGCAGGTTAGTAGACCGGGGACTTAGCAAGCCGGCGC
This sequence comes from Pseudomonas sp. FW305-28, assembly GCF_017351395.1. Lineage (NCBI taxonomy): Bacteria > Pseudomonadati > Pseudomonadota > Gammaproteobacteria > Pseudomonadales > Pseudomonadaceae > Pseudomonas > Pseudomonas sp. FW305-28. The sequence continues at coordinate 221 of NZ_JACNDD010000018.1, read as the reverse complement.
GCCCGAAGGCGCCCTGCGCACAACCGCCATCAAATACAGGCATGGAGACGCCTGTCTGACGGAGCTAATGCACCTACTAAATACCTCGGGCTACTAAACCCGACCACTGATGGGCAGTGGCAGGGAAACGATAGAACCCGGGGACAAGGCGCACAAGCGGGCGGATTCTGGCGTAGTTGTAGGCAACGGCGCAAGGTTGGGTGGCCTGGTGGAAGGGTTGG
>NZ_JACNDD010000179.1:0-12479 GCF_017351395.1 Pseudomonas sp. FW305-28 | reverse complement strand
GAGTGAGGGCACACCGAGCCTAGGCGAGGTGCCGAGTGGTGGGGCAAGAGCGTTTTGGTTACTTTTGCGCTTTTCAAAAGTGACCCGCTGTAAGAGCGGAACCGTAAGTAGCCGTTACCTAAGAAACGGATATACACACCCCCCCACAAACCAGCTAAATCAAGAACCCAGAAGCTCAGCCTTGACCAACTTAGCCTGCTCATCCGCATGATACGAAGACCGCACCAACGGCCCCGAAGCCACGTTCTTGAAGCCCATCTTGTACCCTTCCTCGGCAAACCAGGCAAAGGTATCCGGGTGCACAAAACGCTGCACCGGCAAGTGACTACGGGACGGCTGCAAGTACTGCCCCAAGGTCAGCATATCGATGTCATGCTCACGCATGCGCTTCATGACCTCGATAACTTCCTCATCCGTCTCACCCAGGCCCAGCATCAAGCCGGACTTGGTCGGAATGTGCGGCATCATCTGCTTGAAGCGCTGCAGCAAGGTCAGCGACCACTGGTAATCCGACCCCGGACGCGCGGCCTTGTACAGGCGCGGTACGGTTTCCAGGTTGTGGTTGAACACATCCGGCGGCTCGGCGGCGGTGATTTCCAGGGCGATGTCCATGCGGCCACGGTAATCGGGCACCAGGGTTTCCAACTGTACGTTCGGCGACAGCTTGCGGATCTCGCGGATGCAGTCGGCAAAGTGCTGGGCACCGCCGTCACGCAGGTCGTCACGGTCCACCGAGGTGATGACCACGTACTTGAGCTTCAGGTCGGCAATGGCGATGGCCAGGCTTTCCGGTTCGTTGGTGTCCAAGGGCTTCGGACGGCCGTGGCCGACGTCACAGAACGGACAACGACGGGTGCAGATATCGCCCATGATCATGAACGTGGCGGTACCGCCGGAGAAGCACTCGCCCAGGTTCGGGCAGGACGCTTCCTCGCAAACGCTGTGCAGCTTGTGCTTGCGCAGCAGCGCCTTGATGCGGTCGACTTCCGGGGAAACCGGGATGCGCACACGGATCCAGTCGGGTTTCTTCGGCAGTTCGGTGGTGGGAATGATCTTGACCGGGATGCGTGCAACCTTCTCGGCGCCGCGCAGCTTGACGCCGGCCTCTACCTTGGCACGCGGGGCCGGACGCTCGGTGACGTCCAGCGTCGGGATCATGGTTTGCACTGCATCAGTAGTCATATCAGTCGATTCCGCCCGTGAGGGTCGTCTGCTCAGCATAGTCGAGGTGTTTGACGAGCTGCGCGCGCAGCCGGGCACTTACCTCGGCAAATTCAATCGATCCTGCGTGCTCGCTCAACTGGGTCATCGCCAGTCCCGCGTAGCCACAGGGATTAATCCGTCGGAATGGCGCCAGGTCCATGTCCACGTTCAGCGCCAGGCCATGAAACGAACAGCCATGGCGGATCCGCAAGCCGAGGGAGGCGATTTTCGCCCCATCGACGTAGACACCCGGCGCATCCGGCTTGGCCGCCGCCGTCACACCGTAGCTGGCCAGCAGCTCGATCAGGCACGTTTCCATGCGGGTGACCAGCTCGCGCACGCCAAACCCCAGCTTGCGCACATCCAGCAACAGGTAGGCGACCAGCTGACCAGGGCCATGGTAGGTCACCTGCCCGCCCCGGTCGACCTTCACCACCGGGATATCCCCCGGTAGCAACAGGTGCTCGGCCTTGCCGGCCTGGCCCTGGGTGAACACCGGCGGGTGTTCCACCAGCCAGACTTCATCGTCGGCGGTGGTACCGCGTTCGTTCGTGAAGCGTTGCATGGCATGCCAGACCGGCTCGTAGGCCATCGTGCCCAGCTCGCGAAAGCCCAGCGTGCCCGGCATCACAACACCATGTGCACGAAACCGGTCGCTCGCAGCTCGCTGTTGATGTCGTAGAGCTGTTCCTGACCAGTGGCAATGATGTGCAACTGGATCGTCGTGTACTTGCCGTTGGTACTCTGGCGCTCGGCCAGGGTCTTGTGGTCAACGGTGGCATGTTTTTCAAGGATCGCGATGATCTTGTCCTTGAACCCCACGCCGGTGTCGCCGATTACCTTGATGGGGTAATCCGCGCAGGGAAATTCGATTTTTGGCGCCTTTACTTCAGAGTCTGTCATGGCGTAACGGCCTCGTAAGCCGTGGTAACGCACATGGCCCCGCTCCGGATGGGAACGAGGCCATGCAGGTCAACACTCGATCAGTTGAACAAGCCGTAGAAGAATAGACGGATGCTATCCCAGATGCGGCGGAAGATACCACCTTCCTCGACCGCGTCCAGAGCGATCAGGTCAGCGCTGTGCACCACTTTGTCGTCCAGTTTGACTTCGACTTTACCGATCACGTCGCCCTTGGCGATGGGAGCGGTCAGTTGCGGGTTCATGGTCATGCTGGCAGCGAGCTTCTTGAGCTGGCCTTTGGGCAGGGTCATGGTCAGGTCCTGGGCCAGGCCGGCCTTGACCTGGTTGCTCGAACCTTTCCAGACCTGGGCCTGGGCCAGTTCGGTGCCCTTCTGGTAGAAGGTCTGGGTTTCGAAGAAGCGGAAGCCGTAGGTCAACAGCTTCTGGGTCTCGGCGGCACGGGCCACTTCGCTGCTGGTGCCGAAGACGACAGCGATCAGGCGCATGCCATCACGCACAGCCGAAGACACCATGCAGTAGCCGGCTTCGTCGGTGTGACCGGTCTTCAGGCCATCGACGGTCTTGTCGCGCCACAGCAGCAGGTTGCGGTTAGGCTGCTTGATGCCGTTCCAGAAGAACTCCTTCTGGGAGTAGATGGCGTAGTGGGCCGGGTCTTCGTGGATGATTGCCCGGGCCAGCAGCGCCATGTCGTGAGCCGACGAATAGTGCTCAGGGTTCGGCAGGCCGGTGGGGTTCATGAAGTGGCTGTTGGTCATGCCCAGGTCGGCCACGGTTTTGTTCATCATGTCGGCGAACGCATCTTCGCTGCCGGCGATGTGCTCGGCCAGGGCGACGCTGGCGTCGTTGCCGGACTGGATGATGATGCCGTGCAGCAGGTCGCTGACGGTCACTTGCGAACCGACCTTGATGAACATCCGCGAACCGCCGGTACGCCAGGCGTTTTCGCTGACGGTCACCGGATCGTTTTCACCGATCTGGCCGCGACGGATTTCCAGCGTGGCGATGTAGGCGGTCATCAGCTTGGTCAGGCTGGCCGGTGGCAGGCGCTGGTCACCGTTGTTCTCTACCAGCACCTCGCCGCTGCTGGCATCCATGAGCACAAAGGATTTGGCGGCCAATTGAGGGGGAGCCGGCATCATCTCGACCGCGAACGCGGCCGGTGAGAGAAGCAGCGGGACTAGCAGGCAAAGGCGTTTGGCAAAGGTGGTGATGTTCATCCGTCTCTCGAAATCGCTAATGGGACTGCCCGAAGGCAAAACTGAAACAGGCAGCTTTCTAACGAGCTGCCGCGTATTTAAGTTGCTCACTCACTGCCCTTGCCGGGCTTTTATTATTCATGGAGCCAACAACCTGACCCGCTCCAACCGCCAGCGGGCCTCATTCAATTACTCAGCGGTGACCAGGCTCGGCGAACCGAGATTGGCCAGGCGCACACTGTTCTGCACCTGCTGGACTTCACCCGGAGAACCGATCGGCCCCAGGCGCACCCGATGCAGTGTCTGCTGGTTGCGCACGATCGAGCTGATGAACACCGGGGCGCTCACCATCGAGCTTAGCTTCGACCTCAGCAGTTCGGCAGCGTCCGGGTTGGCGAACGCGCCCACTTGCAGAAACTGGCCAGACGCTGTTGCAGAAGCGTTTTTTTTTGCATCGATCTGCACGGGCAGCACGGCCGCGGCGTGTTGCTGCGGCGGTGGTGTCCACTGCTCGACCGTGCCGGTGGACGCCGTCACGGTTGGCGCGGCATTTTGCGCCACTTTCGGCTCGTTGAGCATCAAAGGCGCCGGACGGCCACGTTGGGCCCACCATTCCTGCGGGTCGATGCCTTCGACCTTGACCCGGGCGGTGCCGATTTCAGCGTAACCGAGTTTTTTCGCCGCCGCATACGACAGGTCGATGATGCGGTCGGAATAGAACGGCCCACGGTCATTGACCCGTAGGATCACGCTCTTGTTGTTGTCCAGGTTGGTCACCCGCACATAGCTGGGCAGCGGCAGGGTCTTGTGGGCCGCGCTCATGCCATACAGGTCATAGACCTCGCCATTGGCGGTGTTCTGGCCATGGAACTTGGTGCCGTACCAGGACGCCGTGCCCGAGGCCACGTAGCGCTTGGACTCGGCCATCGGGAAATAGGTCTTGCCCAGCACCGTGTACGGGTTGGCCTTGTAGGGACCGGTGTGCAGGGTCGGCGTGGCGTCGGGAATGCGCGAGACATCCACGTCCCACCACGGCGCGCCGTCCTTGTGGGCCCGGTTGATGTCCAGGCCCGGCGTCGCGCGTACGGCGGTGGTGTTTTTCTGGGCCGGCGCGCGGCTGGTCGAACAACTGACGACCAACAGCGACAGCGCGGCCAACGCCACGAGCTTCAGGGGTTGATAGGTAGGCAATGCCCGCATTATTTGACGCCCCGTGCTTTGACCAGCTCTTCAGACAGTTGATATACGGCCATGGCGTACATCACGCTGCGGTTATAACGCGTAATCGCGTAGAAATTCTTCAGGCCCATCCAGTATTCGGGGCCTTGTTCGCCTTCCAGGCGCATCGCGGTGACCGGCATGTCGTCACGCAGCGCATCATGACTCGACCAGCCCAACGCCCGCAACTCCCCGACGGTTTTCGTCGGCTCGATGCCCTCGGTCAGGCCCTCGTCCACTTGCTCGCCACGCACGTCGGCACGGCTGACCACCGGCTGGCCGGCTTCCCAGCCGTGGCGCTTGAAATAGCTGGCGACACTGCCGATGGCATCGGTCGGGTTGGTCCAGATATTGATGTGGCCGTCGCCGTCGAAGTCCACCGCGTAGGCGCGGAAACTGCTGGGCATGAATTGCGGCAGGCCCATGGCCCCGGCATAGGAGCCCTTGAGGGTCAACGGATCGACCTGCTCTTCACGGGCCAGCAACAGGAACTCGCGCAGCTCCTTGCGGAAGAACTCGGCACGCGGCGGGTAATCGAAGCCCAGGGTCGACAACGCGTCGATCACCCGGAAATTCCCGGTGTTGCGGCCAAAGAAGGTCTCGACACCAATGATCGACACGATGACCTGGGCCGGCACGCCGTATTCCTGCTCGGCACGGGCCAGGGCCGCCTCGTGCTGGCGCCAGAAGTCCACGCCCCGGGCGATACGCGCCTCGGTGATGAACATCGGCCGGTACTCGCTCCACTGCTTGACCCGCTCGGCGGGCCGGGAGATCGCATCGAGGATCGACTGCTTGCGTTCGGCCTCGCGAAACACCCCCATCAGTTGCTCACCGGCAAAACCGTAGTCGCGGGTCATCTCACCGACGAATTCGGCCACCTGGGGCGAGCCTTCGTATTCACCAGCCAAGGCCTGCGACGCACTGCCCAGGAAGCCGACCAGGCCGATCCACGGCGCATATCGCGTCGACCAGCCGCGCATTGCTTGCATTGAACTCTTCACCTTATTCAAACCTGCGCGATCCACTTGCGATGCGTATGAATCGACATCAAAACCCCAAACGCTGACAGTAGGGTCACCAGCGAAGTTCCTCCGTAGCTAATGAAAGGCAACGGCACCCCCACGACCGGCAACAGGCCACTGACCATACCGATGTTGACGAAAACATAAACAAAAAACGTCATGGTCAGGCTGCCCGCGAGCAATTTCCCAAACAGCGTCTGGGCCTGGGCGGTGATCACCAGCCCCCGGCCGATCAGCAGCAGATAGATCAGCAGCAACACGCAGATGCCCACCAGGCCGAACTCCTCGCCCATGACGGCGATGATGAAGTCGGTGTGGCTTTCCGGCAAAAAGTCCAGGTGCGACTGGGTGCCCATCAGCCAGCCCTTGCCGAACACCCCGCCGGAGCCGATGGCGGCCTTGGACTGGATGATGTTCCAGCCAGTGCCCAGCGGATCGCTCTCCGGGTCGAGGAAAGTCAGCACCCGCTGCTTCTGGTAGTCGTGCATCACGAAGTACCACATGGCCACCGACACCGGCACCGCGGCGGCGATCACGCTGAGGATCCAGCGCCAGCGCAGCCCGCCCATGAACAGCACGAAGGCGCCGCCGGCCAGGATCAGCAGCGAGGTGCCGAGGTCCGGCTGACGGACGATCAGGATGAACGGGATGCCGATCAGCAACAGGCTGATACACACATGCTTGAGCTGCGGCGGCAGGGAACGCTTGGCCAGGTACCAGGCGATGGTCGCCGGCATGATGATCTTGAGGAATTCCGAAGGCTGGAAGCGGATCACCCCGGGTATGTTGATCCAGCGGGTGGCGCCCATGGCGTTGTGGCCCATGATGTCCACCACCACCAGCAAGCAGACCCCCACCACATAGGCCAGCGGCACCCAGCGCGCCATGAACCGCGGCTCGAGCTGGGCGATCACGATCATCGACACCAGGCCGATGCCGAACGAGGTGGCCTGCTTGGCCAGCAGGTCCCAGCTCTTGCCGCTGGCCGAATACAGCACGAACAGGCTGCCGGCGGCCAGGGTCAGCAGCAGGATCAGCAACGGGCCATCGATGTGCATGCGCTGCAACAAGGTGGCGCGACGGCGCATCACGTCTTCGCTGGAAAGGATCCGGTCGAAATTATTCTTCACGGGCCGTAGCCTCCGCAGTGATGGGGCTCGCGTACTCAGGCTTGAGCTGGCCGTGCTCATCCAGCAGCCAGGCGTCCATGATCTGGCGCACCACCGGCGCGGCGACGCCGGAACCCGACTCGCCGTTCTCGACCATGACCGCCACGACGATCTTCGGGTTGTCGGCCGGCGCGAAACCGACGAACAGGGCGTGGTCGCGGTGGCGTTCCTGGACCTTGGAGCGGTCGTACTTCTCGCCCTGCTTGATGGCGACGACCTGGGCCGTACCACTCTTGCCGGCAATCCGGTATTGCGCACCGATGGACGCCTTGCGGGCGGTGCCGCGGGCGCCGTGCATCACCTGCTGCATGCCGTTGTTGACCTTCTGCCAGTCCGACGGGTTGCGCAGGATGATGTCCGGCATCGGGTCCGGGTCCACCGGCTTCTGGCCTTCGATGGTCTTGGCCAGGTGCGGGCGATACCACTTGCCCTTACTCGCCACCAGCGCCGTGGCCTGGGCCAACTGCAGTGGCGTGGCCTGCATGTAGCCCTGGCCGATCCCCAGGATCAGGGTTTCGCCGGGGAACCAGGCCTGGCGCCGGGTCGCCCGCTTCCATTCGCGCGAAGGCATCAGGCCGGGGGATTCCTCGAACATGTCCAGGGAGACTTTCTGGCCGAGACCGAACTTGTTCATGTAGGACGACAACCGATCGATCCCCAGCTTGTGGGCCAGGTCATAGAAGTAGGTGTCGTTGGAACGCATGATCGCCGTTTCCAGGTCCACATAACCGTCGCCGGTACGGTTCCAGTTGCGGTACTTGTGGTCATAGTTCGGCAACTGGTAATAACCCGGGTCGTAGACCCGGCTCGAAGCGGTCACCACGCCGGAGTCCAGCCCGGCAATCGCCACGGCCGGCTTGATGGTCGAACCCGGCGGATACAGGCCGCGCAGCACACGGTTGAACAGCGGCCGGTCGATGGAATCGCGCAACTCGGCATAGGCCTTGAAGCTGATGCCGGTGACGAACAGGTTCGGGTCGAAACTCGGCTGACTGACCATCGCCAGCACTTCGCCGGTGTTCGGGTCCAGGGCCACCACCGCGCCGCGCCGCCCGCCCAGCGCCGCTTCGGCGGCCTCTTGCAGCTTGATGTCCAGGCTCAGGACGATGTCCTTGCCGGGGATCGGATCGGTGCGCTTGAGCACCCGCAATACGCGACCGCGAGCGTTGGTCTCGACTTCCTCGTAACCCACCTGGCCATGCAGTTCGGGCTCGTAGAAGCGCTCGATACCCGTCTTGCCGATATGGTGGGTGCCGCTGTAATTGACCGGATCGAGGGTCTTGAGCTCTTTCTCGTTGATCCGCCCCATGTAGCCGACCGAGTGGGCGAAATGCGGCCCCTGGGGATAATGCCGCACCAACTGCGCCACCACCTCGACGCCGGGCAGGCGGAACTGGTTCACGGCGATCAGGGCGATCTGCTCTTCGGTCAGCTCGAACAGGATCGGCACCGGCTCGAACGGCCGTCGGCCCTGGCGCATGCGCTTCTCGAAGATCGCCCGGTCCTCGGGCGTCAGTTGCAGCACTTCGACGATCACGTCGAGTACCTGCTGCCAGTCACCGGAGCGCTCGCGGGTCATGCTCAGGCTGAAGCTGGGCCGGTTATCCGCCACCACCACGCCGTTGCGATCGAAGATCAGCCCGCGGGTCGGCGGGATCGGTTGCACGTGCACCCGGTTGTTTTCCGACAGGGTGGAGTGGTACTCGTACTGGATCACCTGGAGGAAATACAAGCGCGCAATCAGCACGCCGATCAGCGTCACCACCGTAATAGCACCGAACACGACGCGGCCCCGTACCAGACGGGCGTCTTTTTCGTGGTCCTTGATGCGGATCGGCTGGGGCATGGGGCAGGATTACTTGTGGTAAGGGTGCCCGGACAGGACTGTCCAGGCACGATACAACTGTTCGCCGATCAGGATCCGCACCAGCGGGTGCGGCAACGTCAACGGCGATAACGACCAGCGCTGATCGGCCCGGGCACAGACTTCCGGCGCCAGCCCTTCCGGGCCGCCGACCATGAAGTTGACCGTGCGTGCGTCCAACCGCCAGCGATCGAGTTCCACCGCCAACTGCTCGGTGCTCCAGGGCTTGCCATGGACTTCGAGGGTGACGATGCGCTCGTTCGGCCCAACCTTGGCCAGCATGGCTTCGCCTTCCTGGCGGATGAAACGCGCCACGTCGGCGTTCTTGCCACGGGTGTTGAGCGGAATTTCCACCAGTTCCAGGGCCAGCTCGGAGGGAAGACGCTTGGCATATTCATGCCAGCCTTCTTCCACCCACTTGGGCATGCGAGAACCGACGGCGATCAGGCGCAGTCGCACAGCGGTCCCTTATTGCTGGTCTTTGTTGAGCTTGGTGAAGTGCTCATGGGGGTTTTCCGGGCTGTGATGCGCGGCGCTGGCCGAACGGCTCTGCTCGGCACCGGCCCACAGGCGCTCCAGGTCGTAGAACTGACGTGCCGAGGCGGTCATCATGTGCACGATGACATCGTCCATGTCCAACAGCACCCAGTCGCTGTCGCCCTTGCCTTCTTCACCCAGCGGCTTGACGCCCTGGGCCTTGACCGCTTCGCGGACCTTATCCAGCATCGCGCCAATCTGGCGGTTGGAGGTACCGGTGGCGATGATCATGTAGTCCGTGATGCTTTGCTTTTCACGAACGTCGATCACCTGGATGTCCTGGGCCTTGACGTCTTCCAGGGCCGCCACGGCCACCTTGACCAGCTCTTCGCCGACCAGCGCCACGCCGGTATGCGCCTCTACAGGCAGCGGGGCGCTCTTGAACGTGCCCTTGCGCTTTACTTTGTTTACGTCTTTGTCAGTCATATAAAACTCGTTTTGCTCGTATGTTCGGGTGCTTCGCTACACGCATTCACGTGCCTTGAAGCGCGCCTTTTTCAGTTCGACGCACGGTAAAGCCCGTGCGCATCGATGTAGGCCAGGACCGCGTCGGGCACCAGGAAACGTACCGACTTACCGCTGGCCAGCAGTTGACGGATCTGGGTGGCGGATACCGCGAGCGGCGTCTGCCAGACGAATGCAATCTGTCCGCTCGGCCCTTTCAGGGCCAGCGGGTCGCTCACCGAGCGGGCCGCCAGCAGGTTGCGCAAGGCATCCGGCGGCTCGCTGTCGGCATCCGGGCGTTGCAACACCAGGATGTGGCAATGCTGGAGCAACTCTTCCCAGCGATGCCAAGTGGGCAGGCCGCAAAATGCGTCCCAGCCCAGAAGCAGAAAAACCTGGGCATCAACGGCCAGTTCGGCGCGCATCAGCTCCAGGGTATCAATGGTGTAGGACGGTTTGTCCCGCTGCAATTCGCGGGCATCCACCACCAGCGGTGCCACACCGGCCACCGCGCACTCGACCATCGCCAGACGGTCCTGCGCCGACACCTGTGGCGTGTCCCGGTGAGGCGGCCTGGCGCTGGGCGTCAGGCGTAGCTCATCGAGGGCCAGGGCGTCGGCGACTTCCAGCGCACCGCGCAAATGGCCGATGTGCACCGGGTCGAACGTGCCGCCCAGGATACCGATGCGCCGGGGCGGAGTTGTCGTCGTCACAGCGGCTGACGGGTCGAGGTCGCCCAAGTCAGACCGGCTCCTGTCCGCGCAACTGGCCGTCACCGACCACAATGTACTTCTCGCAGGTCAGGCCTTCGAGGCCCACCGGGCCGCGGGCGTGCAGCTTATCAGTAGAAATGCCGATCTCGGCACCCAATCCGTATTCAAAGCCGTCGGCGAAGCAGGTCGGGGTGTTGATCATCACCGACGCCGAATCCACTTCGGCCACGAAACGCCGGGTTTCGCCCTGGTGCTCACTGACGATGGAGTCGGTGTGGTGCGAGCCGTGGCGGTTGATGTGTTCGATGGCCTGGTCCAGCCCGTCGACCACGCGGATCGACAAGATCGGCGCCAGGTACTCGGTGTCCCAGTCTTCTTGCGTGGCCGCAACGGCCTCGATGATCGCCCGGGTGCGCTCGCAACCGCGCAGTTCGACGCCTTTTTCGCGGAACTGGGCGGCCATCGACGGCAGGAAGTCCTGGGCAACGGCCTGGTCCACCAGCAGGGTTTCCATCGCGCCGCAGATACCGTAGCGGTAGGTCTTGGCGTTGAAGGCGATGCGCTGGGCCTTCGGCAATTCGGCGTGGGCACTGACGTAGACGTGGCAGATACCGTCCAGATGCTTGATCACCGGCACGCGGGCGTCACGGCTGACCCGTTCGATCAGGCCTTTGCCGCCACGTGGCACGATGACATCGACGAACTCGGGCATGGTGATCAGGGCGCCGACTGCGGCGCGGTCGGTGGTTTCCACCACTTGCACCACGGCCGCCGGCAGATCGGCCTCGGCCAGGCCGCGCTGGATGCAGGCGGCAATGGCACGGTTGGAATGGATGGCTTCGGAACCGCCGCGCAGGATGGTCGCGTTCCCCGACTTCAGGCACAGGCTCGCGGCGTCGATGGTCACGTTCGGCCGCGACTCGTAGATGATCCCGACCACGCCCAGGGGCACGCGCATCTTGCCGACCTGGATGCCCGACGGGCGGTAGCTCATGTCGCGGATCGCCCCGACCGGGTCCGGCAGGGCCGCGACCTGGCGCAGACCGACGATCATGCCGTCGATGCGGGCCGGGGTCAGCGCCAGGCGCTCGAGCATGGCCGGTTCGAGGCCATTGGCCCGGCCGGCGGCCAGGTCCAGCTCGTTGGCGGCGGACAACTCGGCGCGCGCAGCGTCCAGCGCATTGGCGGCGGCCTGCAGGGCGCGGTTTTTCTGCGCGGTGCTGGCCCGGCCGATGATGCGCGACGCTTCGCGAGCGGCGCGACCCAGGCGGGTCATGTAGTCAAGAACGGACTCAGTCATGGTCTGTGTGGTCTTGGCGATGGGGAAAGCGGCAGATTATAGCTGTCGTAACCCTCGACTAACAGCATGGACTCGCAGTGGTGACCGGCGGAGAAGTAAAACAGGCGTAAACAGCCGGTTGAAGCGAGTGTTCAGCGGTGATTAAGCTTTCCATTGCTATCATCGCGCTTCCTTTGGCCTCACTTCGTCTATCGCCATGACCGATTTGCCATCGCCCAACGCCCTGCCCCACGCCTTTTTCGACCGCGACGCCCAGGTCCTTGCCAAAGACCTGCTGGGCAAAGTCATTCGTCACAAGGTCGGCGACCTGTGGCTCAGCGCGCGGATCATCGAGACCGAGGCGTATTACTTCGCCGAAAAAGGCAGCCACGCCTCGCTGGGCTACACGGAAAAGCGTAAGGCTTTGTTTCTGGATGGCGGACACATCTATATGTACTACGCCCGGGGCGGCGATTCGCTGAACTTCAGCGCCCAGGGTCCCGGCAACGCGGTGCTGATCAAATCCGCCTACCCGTGGGTCGATACCCTTTCCGGGCCGGCGAGCCTGGCGCAGATGCTATTGAACAACCCCGACGCCCAAGGCCGGCCGCGCACACCGCAAAAACTCTGTGCCGGCCAGACCCTGTTGTGCAAAGCTTTGGGGCTGAAAGTGCCGGACTGGGACGCCAAGCGCTTCGACCCCGAGCGCTTGCTGGTGGAAGATGTGGACGTGCCAACGGTCAACGCGATCCAGACCACCCGCCTGGGTATTCCATTGGGACGGGATGAACACTTGCTCTATCGCTTCGTCGATGCCGCCTACGCACCGTGGTGCACCCGTAACCCGCTGCGACGGGGGCAGGTCGAAGGGCGTGATTATTTTTTGCTTTCATGAACACACCGCACA
>NZ_JACNDD010000178.1:0-12743 GCF_017351395.1 Pseudomonas sp. FW305-28 | reverse complement strand
ATGAGTAAGAAAGTGCCAGGCAGAAAAAAGGAGGCCACCAGGGCCTCCTTCTTCAGTGACGAACCGCCGTTACAGGCTGGAGATCCGCCCATGCTGTTCGGCCAGCTTGCCCAGGGCCTGTTCGGCCTCGGCCAGTTTGGCCCGTTCCTTCTCGATGACTTCGGCCGGAGCCTTGTCGACGAAACCGGCGTTGGACAGCTTGCCGCCGACCCGCTGCACTTCACCCTTCAGGCGCAGGATTTCCTTGTCCAGGCGCGCCAGTTCGGCGGCCTTGTCGATCAGGCCAGCCATCGGCACCAGCACTTCCATCTCGCCGACCAGGGCGGTGGCGGACAGTGGTGCTTCTTCGCCGGTGGCCAGTACCGTCACCGACTCGAGCTTCGCCAGCTTCTTGAGCAGCGCTTCGTTTTCGTTGAGGCGGCGCAGGTCTTCGGCGCTGGCATTCTTCAGGAACAGAGCCAGCGGCTTGCCCGGGCCGATGTTCATTTCGGCGCGGATGTTACGCAGGCCCAGCATGAAGGTCTTGAGCCATTCGATGTCGTCTTCGGCTGCCGGATCGATGCGGGTCTCGTTGGCCACCGGCCACGGTTGCAGCATGATCGTCTTGCCCTGGATGCCCGCCAGCGGTGCGATGCGCTGCCAGATTTCCTCGGTGATGAACGGCATGAACGGATGCGCCAGGCGCAGGGCCACTTCCAGTACGCGAACCAGGGTGCGACGGGTGCCGCGCTGGCGCTCGACCGGTGCGTTTTCGTCCCACAGCACCGGCTTGGACAGCTCCAGGTACCAGTCGCAGTACTGGTTCCAGATGAACTCGTACAAGGCTTGTGCGGCCAGGTCGAAACGGAACTGGTCCAGTTGGCGGGTCACTTCGGCTTCGGTGCGTTGCAACTGGGAAATGATCCAGCGATCGGCCAGGGTCAGCTCGTAGGCTTCGCCGTTCTGGCCGCAGTCTTCGCCTTTATCCAGCACGTAGCGCGCGGCGTTCCAGATCTTGTTGCAGAAGTTGCGATAGCCTTCGACGCGACCCATGTCGAACTTGATGTCGCGACCGGTGGACGCCAGCGAGCAGAAAGTGAAACGCAGGGCATCGGTGCCGTAGCTGGCGATGCCCTCGGCGAATTCTTCGCGGGTGGCCTTCTCGATCTTCTTCGCCAGTTTCGGCTGCATCAGGCCGGAGGTGCGTTTCTGCACCAGGGTTTCCAGGTCGATGCCGTCGATGATGTCCAGCGGGTCCAGGACATTGCCCTTGGACTTGGACATCTTCTGGCCCTGGCCGTCGCGCACCAGGCCATGAACGTAGACCGTCTTGAACGGTACTTGCGGGGTACCGTCTTCGTTCTTCATCAGGTGCATGGTCATCATGATCATCCGGGCGACCCAGAAGAAAATGATGTCGAAACCGGTGACCAGCACGTCGGTGGAGTGGAATTTCTTCAGGAACTCGGTCTGTTGCGGCCAGCCCAGGGTGGAGAAGGTCCACAGGCCCGAGCTGAACCAGGTGTCGAGGACGTCGTTGTCCTGCGTCAGGGCGACGTCCGGCCCGAGGTTGTGCTTGGCGCGGACTTCGGCTTCATCGCGGCCGACATAGACCTTGCCCGATTCGTCGTACCAGGCCGGGATGCGATGGCCCCACCACAGCTGACGGCTGATGCACCAATCCTGGATGTCGCGCATCCACGAGAAGTACATGTTTTCGTATTGCTTGGGCACGAACTGGATGCGGCCGTCTTCCACGGCGGCAATCGCCGGCTCGGCCAGCGGTTTGGTGGACACGTACCACTGGTCGGTCAGCCACGGCTCGATGATGGTGCCGGAGCGGTCGCCTTTCGGGACTTTCAGGGCGTGATCGTCGACGCTGACCAGCAGGCCGGCAGCCTCGAATGCCGCGACGATCTGCTTGCGCGCCTCGAAGCGGTCCAGGCCGGCGTATTCGGCCGGCAGCGTGCCGTCGACGTTTTCGTTCAGCGTGCCGTCGAGGTTGAACACCTGGGCCGCCGGCAACACGTTGGCGTTCTTGTCGAAGATGTTCAGCAGCGGGAGGTTGTGGCGCTTGCCGACTTCGTAGTCGTTGAAATCGTGGGCCGGGGTGATTTTCACACAGCCGGTGCCGAATTCAGGGTCGCAGTAATCGTCGCCGATGATCGGGATGCGACGGCCAACCAGGGGCAGCTCGACGAACTTGCCGATCAGTGCCTGGTAGCGCTCGTCGTTCGGGTTTACCGCCACGGCGGCGTCACCCAGCATGGTTTCCGGACGCGTGGTGGCGACGATCAGGTAATCCTTGCCTTCGGCGGTCTTGGCGCCGTCGGCCAGCGGGTACTTGAGGTTCCACAGGAAACCTTTCTCGTCGTGGTTCTCCACTTCGAGGTCGGAAATGGCCGTGTGCAACTTGGTGTCCCAGTTGACCAGGCGCTTGCCGCGATAGATCAGCCCGTCTTCATGCAGGCGCACGAAGGCTTCCTTCACCGCTTCCGAAAGACCGTCGTCCATGGTGAAGCGCTCGCGGCTCCAGTCCACGGACGAGCCGAGGCGACGGATCTGGCGGCTGATGTTGCCACCGGACTCGTCTTTCCATTCCCAGACTTTCTCGAGGAATTTCTCGCGGCCCAGGTCGTGGCGATTCTGGCCTTGGGCTTCGAGGCGACGTTCCACCAGCATCTGCGTGGCGATACCGGCATGGTCGGTGCCCGGCTGCCACAAGGTGTTGCGACCTTGCATGCGACGGAAACGGATCAGGGCGTCCATGATCGCGTTGTTGAAGCCGTGGCCCATGTGCAGGCTGCCGGTGACGTTCGGCGGCGGGATCATGATGGTGTAGGAATCGCCCGCGCCTTGCGGAGCGAAATAATTCTCGGACTCCCAGGTGTTGTACCAGGAAGTTTCAATGGCGTGCGGCTGGTAGGTCTTATCCATGCGCGGCGGGACCCTATTGGCATTTATTCAGGAAAAGCCGGGAAGTATAGCGGGCGGGGCTGGTGCAAGCCACAGGCTGGAGGCGCCGGGCGCAGAGTTTGTGGGCACTGTCGAACCCTGTGGGAGCCGAGCTTGCTCGCGATGGCGGCGGCACATCCAGCATTGATGCAACTGATCCGCCGCCATCGCGAGCAAGCTCGGCTCCCACAAGGTGTCCACTGTGAGGCAGGAAAACCTACTCGTAGTGGCTGAGCAACCGCTCCATCCGCGCATCCAGCCGGCGCTTGATCTCGGTTTCGATGTGCGGGGCGAAGTCGTCGATGACGTCTTGCATGATCAACTGCGCCGCAGCGCGCAATTCGCGGTCCAGGTGCAGCAGGGCGTCGGGGCCCTTGGCTTCGGCCTTGGCGGCAGGCTCGGGTTCGGGCTGGCCGTTGATCGGATCGAACAGCAGGGGAATCTGCTCGTCATGCACCGGCTCGTGCACGACCGTGTCGGTCAGCAGTGGCGGTTGCAGGTTGTCGTCGCCGAGCAACTGGCGGATCGACTCGAGGTCATCCAGCAGGTGTGCGGGCTTTTGTGGCGATTTTGGAGTGTCCATCGTAGGGCTCAGAGTCGCTGTAAACGGTGGTCTTGCAGAGGATAGCCCTGTTCGCGGTAGAAACGGAAACTCTCCCGCGCGGCTTGTCGGATGGCCGGGTCTTCCACCACCACTTCCGCCACACGGGCGAAGCGCTGGGCAAAGGCCGGTACTTTCAGGTCGAGGTTGACCAACAGGTCCTGGTGCTGGCCGCAGTCATCTCCCAGCCCCAGCACGATCAATCCCTCGGGTTCGCTTTCGGCCGGGCCGTGGGGCACGAAACTCTCGCCCTTGAAAGCCCATAGGCGTGCGTCCAGGTCATCACGCTGGGTGGCATCGCTGCAATGCAGGTAGATGCGGTGTCCCATGCGCCAGGCCTTTTCGACGAGCTTGCAGGCGAAATCCAGCCGCGCCGACGGATCGGCGCTGGGCAGGATATAGAAATCGACTTTGGTCATTGCGGTTCCTGAGCCGTCGCTGGCACCACCCGAGGGCGACGCCAACGACGGTCATTGGTGTCAGGCCTTGGCGCGGTCCAGCAGGTACTGGGTCAGCAGGGGCACTGGACGACCGGTGGCGCCCTTGTCCTTGCCGCCGCTGGTCCAGGCCGTGCCGGCGATGTCCAGGTGCGCCCAGTTCAGGTTCTTGGTGAAACGCGACAGGAAGCAGGCTGCGGTGATGGTCCCGGCTTTCGGGCCGCCGATGTTGGCAATGTCGGCGAACGGGCTGTCCAGTTGTTCCTGGTACTCGTCGAACAAGGGCAACTGCCAGGCGCGGTCGTCGGCTTGCTGGCCGGCGCTGAGCAATTGGCCGATCAGTTCGTCGTTGTTGCCCAGCAGGCCCGAGGTGTGGGCACCGAGGGCGACGACGCAGGCGCCGGTCAGGGTGGCGATGTCGATCACCGCTTGCGGCTTGAAGCGCTCGGAGTAGGTGAGGGCGTCACACAGCACCAGGCGGCCTTCGGCGTCGGTGTTGAGGATTTCCACGGTCTGGCCGCTCATGGTGGTGACGATGTCGCCCGGACGCGAGGCCGTACCGCTGGGCATGTTCTCGGCGCAGGCCAGGATGCACACCAGGTTGATCGGCAGTTGCAGTTCGAGCACGGCGCGCAGGGTGCCGAACACGCTCGCGGCGCCGCCCATGTCGTACTTCATTTCATCCATGCCGGCGCCTGGCTTGAGGCTGATGCCGCCGGTGTCGAAGGTGATGCCCTTGCCGACCAGCGCGTAAGGCTTCTCGGACTTCTTGCCGCCGTTGTATTGCATGACGATCAGGCGTGGCGGCTGGGCGCTGCCCTGGCCGACGGAATAGAACGAACCCATGCCCAGGTCCTTGATCTTCTTCTCGTCGAAGACTTCGACTTTCAGGCCCTTGAACTCCTTGCCCAGTGCCTTGGCCCGTTCGCCGAGGAACGTCGGGTGGCAGATGTTCGGCGGCAGGTTGCCCAGGTCGCGGGTGAAGGCCATGCCGTTGGCAATCGCGGTGGCGTGGGTCACGGCACGCTGGACTTCAGCCTGGGCGGCCTTGATGGTCAGCAGGGTGATTTTCTTCAGGGCGCGGGGTTCGGCTTTCTGGCTCTTGAACTGGTCGAACTGGTATTCGCCGTCCACCAGGGTTTCCGCCAGCAGGCGGTTCTTGCCATAGCTGTCGCGACCCTTGACCACCAACTCGTCCAACGCCAGGACGGCATCAGCGCCGCCCAGGCCCTTGAGGGTGCCCAACACGCCGGCGATGATTTTACGGAACGGACGGTCGCCCAGTTCGGCGTCCTTGCCCACGCCCACCAGCAGCACCCGATCGGCCTTGAGGTTGGGCAAGCTGTGCAGCAACAGGCTCTGGCCGACCTTGCCGGCCAGGTCGCCGCGCTTGAGCACGGCGCTGATGGCACCGCCGCTCAGGCTGTCGAGCTGGGTGGCGACGACGCCGAGCTTGCGGTTTTCACCGACGGCAACCACCAGCGTGGCGGTTTTCAACGTTTCTGGGCTGACGCTTTTTACAACCAGTTCCATGTCCGGATCCCTGAGTGAATGGTCAAGAGGCCAGGCGCCGACACAATGGCGCGCTGAGCGAGCTTCTTCTATATAAAAGAAGCGCCGGTGCTTGCCGGCGACAAAGGCCGCAGTTTGAACCCCGGCGCCCGAGCCTGACAACCCTCGACGGCGCTAACTTTTGGCTTTAAGCAGCGGTTTAAAGCGTGCGAAGTGACAGGCGCCTCCAATCACAGGATAATGCGGCTCTTTTTTCGGCGGTTCGCGTTGGCGGACCGGCTCGATACGTTTGCTTGTTTGGCCGCCTTAGCCTGACAACCTTGGAGTGTCTGGTTTGATCGTCTTTCGTTATCTATCCCGCGAAGTCCTGCTGACCCTGAGCGCCGTGAGCGCCGTGCTGCTGGTCATCATCATGAGCGGACGCTTCATCAAGTACCTTGCCCAGGCGGCCTCCGGCGCCCTGGATCCGGGCTCCCTGTTCCTGATCATGGGGTTCCGCCTGCCGGGCTTCCTGCAATTGATCCTGCCGCTGGGGTTGTTCCTCGGCATTTTGCTGGCCTATGGGCGCTTGTACCTGGACAGCGAAATGACCGTGTTGTCGGCCACCGGCATGAGCCAGCAACGGCTGTTTCGCATGACCCTGTTCCCGGCCACATTGGTGGCGCTGGTGGTGGCCTGGCTGAGCCTGAGCCTGTCGCCCCAGGGCGCCAACCAATTCCAGCTGCTGATCAACCAGCAGGACGCCATGACCGAATTCGACACCCTGGTGCCAGGGCGTTTCCAGGCCCTGCGCGACGGCACGCGGGTGACCTACACCGAACAGCTCTCGGATGACCGGATCGACCTGGGCGGCGTCTTCATTACACAAAAGAACCTGTCTTCGGACTCCAAGAAGGACCGTGGCATTTCCGTGCTGGTGGCCGAGAAGGGCCGGCAGGAAATCAACCCCGACGGCAACCGCTACCTGATCCTGCACAATGGCTATCGCTACGATGGCAAGCCGGGGCAGGCCGACTACCGGGCCATCAAGTACGACACCTATGGCGTGCTGTTGCCCAAGCCCGAGGTCAGCGACGAAGTCACCGACCGCGACGCGATGCCCACCGCCAGCCTGCTGGGCAACAAGGACATTCGTGCCCGCACCGAGCTGCAATGGCGCCTGTCGTTGCCGTTGCTGGTGTTCATCGTGACCCTCATGGCGGTCCCGCTGTCGCGGGTCAACCCGCGCCAGGGTCGTTTCCTCAAGTTGCTGCCGGCGATTCTCCTGTATATGGCTTACCTGACCATCCTGATTTCCGCACGCGGCGCCCTGGAGAAGGGCAAGATCCCGCCAGGGCTGGGCTTGTGGTGGGTGCATGGCATCTTCCTGGCCATCGGCCTGGGGCTGCTCTATTGGGAACCCCTGCGCCTGAAACTGGCCAGTCGTCGCAGCGCGCTGGAGGTGGCCCGTGGTTAAACTCGACCGCTACATCGGCAGCAGCGTGTTCATGGCGATTCTCGCGGTGCTGGGGATCATCCTTGGCCTGGCGACCCTGTTTGCCTTCATCGATGAAATGAGCGACGTCAGCGACACCTATACCCTCACGGACGTGGCGAGCTACGTGCTGCTGACCGCGCCTAGGCGCCTGTACGACATGCTGCCGATGGCGGCGCTGATCGGCTGCCTGATCGGCCTGGGCAGCCTGGCCAGCAACAGCGAGCTGACCATCATGCGCGCCGCAGGCGTGTCCATTGGTCGGATCGTCTGGGCGGTGATGAAGCCGATGCTGGTGCTGATGCTGGTGGGTGTGTTGATCGGCGAATACATCGCCCCGGCCACCGAGAACACCGCCCAGGCCAACCGTTCCCTGGCCCAGGGCGGCGGTGATGCGCAAAGCGCCAAGCACGGCCTGTGGCACCGCCAGGGCGACGAGTTCATCCACATCAACTCGGTCCAGCCCAATGGCATCCTCTATGGCGTGACCCGCTATCGTTTCGACGACCAGCGGCACATGCTGTCATCGAGCTTCGCCAAGCGCGCGAACTTCGCCGAGGACCACTGGCAATTGAGTGATGTCACCACCACCCTGTTCCATGACAAGCGCACCGAAGTGGTCGCTGCCCCGCAAGAGCGTTGGGACGTGTCGATCAGCCCGCAGTTGCTCAGTACCGTGGTGATGGCGCCGGAATCGCTGTCGATTACCGGTTTGTGGGGCTATATCCACTATCTGGCGGACCAGGGCCTGAACAATGGCCGCTACTGGCTGGCTTTTTGGGTCAAGGTGTTGCAACCGCTGGTCACCGCCGCCCTGGTGTTGATGGCGATTTCCTTCATTTTCGGCCCGCTGCGTTCGGTGACCCTCGGTCAACGGGTGTTTACTGGCGTACTGGTAGGTTTCACCTTCCGTATCGCCCAGGATCTGCTGGGGCCGTCGAGCCTGGTGTTCGGTTTCTCGCCGCTGTTCGCGGTGCTGGTCCCCGCCGGTGTCTGCGCGTTGGCCGGGCTCTGGTTGCTGCGTCGGGCGGGTTGAGCTACATCCAACGTGGCGAGCGGGCTCCTGTGGCGAGGGCGCTTGCTCCCGCTGGACTGCGCAGCAGTCCCCTACCGTCTGCCTGACATATCGCCGTGGCGGGTAAATCGAGGGCCGCTTCGCAGCCCAACGGGAGCAAGCTCCCTCGCCACAAGAGCTCATCGACAGGCGAACGTGACGCTTGCGCGGTGTATCAGGTACAATTCCCGGCTATTTTTCGGCGGGCCATGCCTGCAGCCTTTTTGAGTGTTGATCCGTGAGTGATTTGAGTCATATCCGCAATTTCTCCATCATCGCCCACATTGACCATGGCAAGTCGACGCTGGCTGATCGCTTCATCCAGATGTGCGGCGGCCTGGCCGAGCGTGAAATGGAAGCCCAGGTCCTGGACTCCATGGACCTCGAGCGCGAGCGCGGGATCACCATCAAGGCCCACAGCGTTACCCTCTATTACAAGGCCCGCGACGGCGTCACCTATCAGCTGAACTTCATCGATACCCCGGGCCACGTCGACTTCACCTATGAAGTCAGCCGGTCGCTGGCGGCCTGTGAGGGTGCATTGCTGGTGGTCGATGCCGGCCAGGGCGTCGAGGCCCAGTCGGTCGCAAACTGCTACACGGCCATCGAGCAGGGCCTGGAAGTCATGCCGGTGCTGAACAAGATCGACCTGCCCCAGGCCGATCCGGACCGCGTGAAGGAAGAAATCGAGAAAATCATCGGCATCGACGCCACCGACGCGGTCACCTGCAGCGCCAAGACCGGCCTGGGCGTGGATGAAGTGCTCGAACGCCTGGTCACCACCATTCCCGCGCCAACCGGCAACATCGAAGATCCGCTGCAGGCGTTGATCATCGACTCCTGGTTCGACAACTACCTGGGCGTAGTCTCCCTGGTTCGCGTGCGCCATGGCCGCGTGAAGAAGGGCGACAAGATCCTGGTCAAGTCCACCGGCAAGATCCACCTGGTGGACAGCGTCGGGGTCTTCAACCCGAAACATACCGCCACCGTCGACCTGAAGGCCGGTGAAGTGGGCTTCATCATCGCGGGCATCAAGGACATCCACGGGGCGCCGGTCGGCGACACCCTGACCTTGAGCTCCACCCCCGACGTCGATGTGCTGCCCGGTTTCAAGCGCATCCAGCCGCAGGTCTATGCCGGCCTGTTCCCGGTCAGTTCCGACGACTTCGAGGATTTCCGCGAAGCCCTGCAAAAGCTGACCCTGAACGACTCGTCCCTGCAATACACTCCGGAAAGCTCCGACGCCCTGGGCTTCGGCTTCCGCTGCGGGTTCCTGGGCATGCTGCACATGGAAATCATCCAGGAGCGCCTGGAGCGCGAGTACGACCTGGACCTGATCACCACGGCACCGACGGTAATCTTCGAGCTGCTGCTCAAGAACGGCGAAACCCTCTACGTCGACAACCCGTCCAAGCTGCCGGACCTGTCGGCCATCGAAGACATGCGCGAGCCGATCGTGCGGGCCAACATCCTTGTGCCTCAGGAGCACCTGGGTAACGTCATTACCCTGTGCATCGAGAAACGCGGTGTGCAACACGACATGCTGTTCCTCGGCACGCAGGTCCAGGTGACCTACGACCTGCCGATGAACGAAGTGGTGCTGGACTTCTTCGACCGCCTCAAATCCACCAGTCGCGGCTATGCTTCGCTGGACTATCATTTCGATCGTTACCAATCGGCTAATCTGGTGAAGCTGGATGTGCTGATCAACGGTGAGAAAGTCGATGCCCTGGCATTGATCGTGCACCGTGACAACGCGCACTACAAAGGTCGTGCATTGACCGAGAAGATGAAGGAACTGATTCCGCGGCAGATGTTCGATGTGGCAATCCAGGCCGCCATTGGCGGGCAGATTGTGGCGCGTACAACCGTCAAGGCGCTCAGAAAGAACGTATTGGCCAAATGCTACGGCGGCGACGTCAGCCGTAAGCGCAAGCTGTTGGAAAAGCAGAAGGCCGGTAAAAAACGCATGAAGCAGGTCGGTAACGTGGAAATTCCACAGGAAGCCTTCCTTGCGGTGCTCAGGTTGGATAGTTAGGTCCTATGTCGCTAAATTTCCCGCTGTTGCTGGTTATCGCCGTGTTTGTCTGCGGCCTGTTGGCGTTGCTTGATCTGTTGTTCCTGGCGCCTCGGCGCCGGGCGGCCATCGCCTCTTATCAGGGCAGCGTCAGCCAGCCTGATGGCGTGGTGGTCGAAAAGCTCAACAAGGAACCGCTGCTGGTCGAATACGGCAAGTCGTTCTTTCCGGTGCTGTTCATCGTGCTGGTGCTGCGCTCGTTCCTGGTGGAACCGTTCCAGATCCCGTCCGGCTCGATGAAGCCGACCCTGGACGTGGGCGATTTCATTCTGGTGAACAAGTTCTCCTACGGGATCCGCCTGCCGGTGATCGACAAGAAAGTCATCGAGGTGGGTGACCCGCAGCGTGGCGATGTCATGGTGTTCCGCTTCCCGAGCGACCCGAACGTCAACTACATCAAGCGCGTGGTCGGTTTGCCGGGCGACACGATCCGCTACACCGCCGACAAGCGTCTGTTCGTCAATGGCGAATCAGTGGCCGAACAATTGCTCGGCTCCGAGCCGGGTACGCTGGGCAGTGCCGAACTCTACCGGGAAAAACTCGGCGAGGCCGAACACCTGATCCGCAAGGAAATGAGCCGCTACCGCGCAACGCCGGACCGTTCGTGGACCGTGCCGGCGGGGCACTATTTCATGATGGGCGACAACCGCGACAACTCCAACGACAGCCGTTACTGGGATGATCCGAACATTCCCAAGGACCTGCTGGGCATGGTCCCGGACCGAAACATCGTCGGCAAGGCCTTTGCGGTCTGGATGAGCTGGCCGGAACCCAAACTCAGCCACCTGCCGAATTTCTCGCGGGTTGGCCTGATCAAGTAATCACACACGGCGCTGTTGAACACAGCGCCGAATGCTTTTCTGGAGCCTGCACAAGGTTGCCCGGAGGCATGAAGCCAACGATAGTCAGGACGTCATTTTTGAACACAGCGTTAATTGTCCCAAGCCAACGGTGCCTTGCCACCCTGGCGGTGGAATCCAGCCACGAACTCAGCGTGGGTAAACCGTGAGCGTTTCTCTAAGCCGTCTCGAGCGTCAGCTCGGCTACACCTTCAAGGACCCGGACCTGATGCTCCTGGCCCTCACTCACCGCAGTTTTGCCGGGCGCAACAATGAGCGCCTGGAATTCCTCGGTGATGCCATCCTCAACTTCGTGGCCGGCGAGGCGCTGTTCGAGCGCTTCCCGCTGGCCCGCGAAGGCCAGTTGTCGCGTTTGCGCGCGCGGTTGGTAAAAGGTGAGACCCTGGCCGTACTGGCCCGTGGTTTCGACCTGGGCGAATACCTGCGCCTGGGCTCCGGTGAATTGAAAAGCGGCGGTTTCCGTCGCGAGTCGATCCTGGCCGATGCCCTGGAAGCGTTGATTGGCGCGATCTACCTGGACTCCGGCATGGACATGGCGCGCGAACGCGTGCTGGCCTGGCTGACTTCCGAGATCGACAGCCTGACGCTGGTGGACACCAACAAGGATCCGAAGACCCGTTTGCAGGAATTCCTGCAATCGCGCAGTTGCGAACTGCCGCGCTACGAAGTGGTGGATATCCAGGGTGAGCCGCATTGCCGAACCTTCTTCGTCGAATGCGAAGTTGTCCTACTGAATGAGAAAAGCCGGGGTCAGGGTGTGAGTCGTCGTATTGCCGAACAGGTAGCGGCCGCCGCAGCACTGATTGCCCTGGGCGTGGAGAATGGCAATGACTGATACAACCGTCACCCGCTGCGGCTATGTCGCCATTGTCGGTCGGCCGAACGTGGGCAAGTCCACGTTGCTGAACCACATCCTGGGCCAGAAACTGGCGATCACCTCGCGCAAGCCCCAGACCACCCGCCACAACATGCTGGGCATCAAGACCGAAGGCGCCGTGCAGGCGATCTACGTCGACACCCCGGGCATGCACAAGGGTGGCGAAAAGGCCTTGAACCGCTACATGAACAAGACTGCCTCGGCGGCGTTGAAAGACGTCGACGTGGTGATCTTCGTGGTCGACCGCACCAAATGGACCGAAGAAGACCAGATGGTCCTCGAGCGCGTCCAGTACGTGACAGGGCCGTTGATCGTGGCGCTGAACAAGACCGATCGCATCGAAGACAAGGCTGAACTGATGCCGCACCTGACCTGGCTGCAGGAACAGTTGCCCAATGCCCAGATCATCCCGATCTCTGCCCAGCACGGCCATAACCTCGACGCGCTGGAGCGGGTGATTGCCGAACACCTGCCGGAAAACGATCATTTCTTCCCTGAAGACCAGATCACCGACCGTAGCAGCCGTTTCCTCGCCGCCGAGCTGGTGCGCGAGAAAATCATGCGCCAGATGGGCGCCGAGCTGCCTTACCAGATCACGGTCGAGATCGAGGAGTTCAAGCAACAGGGCAAGACCCTGCACATCCATGCGTTGATCCTCGTCGAACGTGACGGCCAGAAGAAAATCATCATTGGCGACAAGGGCGAGCGCATCAAGCGCATCGGCACCGAGGCGCGCAAGGACATGGAGCTGCTGTTCGACTCCAAGATCATGCTCAACCTGTGGGTCAAGGTGAAGGGCGGCTGGTCCGATGACGAGCGTGCGCTGCGTTCGTTGGGTTACGGCGACCTGTAACCCCAGGATCATGGTGGGCGGGCTTTTGTGGCGAGGGAGCTTGCTCCCGCTCGGCTGCGAAGCA
>NZ_JACNDD010000177.1:0-12857 GCF_017351395.1 Pseudomonas sp. FW305-28 | reverse complement strand
TGTGTAACGATTTCGATGTCGAAGGGTTCATAGTTTGCGAGCGAACTGGTGAAGTTTGTAATGTCTTCGCTGGTGAGCAGCATGGTATTTCGCTGGGTCTTGCCTTTGTTGACAATGAGATAAGGCACGCGATTGTTCCTGATTTCCGTCAACAGGCCAGGCTTGTGCATGCGCTGCTTCTCTTCCCGAAGCGCAGCGATCATCTCGTTGTAGTAATCCTCCGAAACCATGTAGTTTCCTCGGGCGGCCTGCGCTTGCGGGCCATCCCCCGGATATAACGCCTGGGCCTTGGCATTCAATTTGGCTTCCACGGCGTGCAACATGGCCCCGGTGTCTTTGGATATCTTGTCCATGGCCACTCTTTTCCGGCCTTTATGAGGCGTGAAGGTCATGAAGACTGCGCCGGTCAGGTTGTCCGTGATGATGGTGGTGTGCACCTGGATTCGATCTTCGGTAAAGAACACGTTTTTGTGCGAAATGATCGTGTCATATATTTTTATCTTTTGTGTTTCGCTCAGTTCGACGTCAGGCGCGTTGGCTTCGATGTCCTTATAGCTAAGGGTCACGATTCGCCAAGTGTTCATCTTGTCCAGCAGATCGTCGTGGGTGGCCTGATGCCGGGACAGATTGCCCCGGCCCTGGGTCAGGTCCCTTATTTTCGAGAGATAGGCGTTGAGGTCGAGCGCGTCTATGTCGGCCATGCTTTCGTCGAGTATGCGTTCGAGCAGCGCGTCAGGCATGGTGTGGAAAATCTCCTTTGCCGTGTTGACGGCTTCGAGGGTGGGGTAGCGATTGTTGACCAGCACCCCTTCCACCAATGCATTGAACGTTCGCTCTCGCGGCGTCTGCGGGGCTCGTCTGAGCAGGCTCTGGAGCGCGCCGCCTCCGCGTAGGCGCTGTCGTTCTTCAACCTGCCAACGATCATTCTCCCAAATGACAGTCCGTTGGTTGGAGCGGTTGTCGGGCGCGTAGATGATTTGCTCGCCTGCCTGGACCGCCGTCTTGTAATAGCCGTTCTCCAGCATCAAGTAGCCTTGCCCGCTTGCATCCCGGTACCGGTGGCGACCCTCGTGGATCAATCCGTGGCCGTCGAACCCTTTGAGCCGGTACGGCTCCAGCTCCGGGGCCGTCATGGGGGGGAGCGCCGATAGCGCCGGGCGTGCTTGTCTGCGACGGCGTCCGGCGCGGGCCATGATCAAGTCCTGCCCCGCCTCGGCGATGACCTCTCCCAGCCCGCCGATAAAATCAAGGGTCCACTGCTGCAGGCTGCCGTTTTCATCGTCTATCGCCGACACCGCGGCACCGCCGGCCATGGTCGGCAGGATCGCGCGTCCCAGCAGGCCCCCCAGCCGGCCTGCCGGGAACATCGACATCGCCCCCGTCAGCAGCATGACGGCGCTGCGGCGTCCCTCTTGGGCGTAGGTGCTGTCGCGCTCGGCATGGGTCACCGTCAACATGTCTGCCGTCTTGAGCCCATGGGCGATTTGCGTCTCATGCAACGCTTTGAACACATCCCCCTCGACGATGGGCGAAGCGATGGTCTTCGCGAAATCGTCCTGTGCCCTGTCCTGGGCCCACGCGAAGACAGACTGTGTGACTTTCTTGATTTTTTCCTCGAGCGCCAGGTCCTCCGAGGTCGGTGCCATGCTGGCAAGTTGCTTGGCCTGTTCGAGCAGCGGCAGGTGCGAAATGAGCCAACGGGTCATCTCCGACGTGGCAGTGAGTGTTTGCACCAAGGTTGTTTCCAACGCCCGCGCGCTTGGTGCATCCACGTCCCTGAACGTCTTTCCGTCGGGGGCGCCTGGTGTGTAAAGCGTCAACGAAGGGCGGCTGGCCGTCGCCTTCACCCCAAACGCCAGCACTTCCCTCAGCACGCTGTCGCCCCATTGCAGTTGGCGGACCACCACCTCGTGCCCGTTGACCTTGTCGCGCGCCGCTGCGGTCGGGCCGTCCAGTGCGGCCAGCACCAGCTTCAAGCCGGTATTGTCCCGGTCGTGCCGCAAGTCTCCCGAAATATGCGCGGCCCACACTTGGGCGCGCATCTGTTGCGCTTTCAGGGCCATCCACTGCGCCTGTTGTTCCCGGGCCACGCGTTGCAGCTCGACCGGGAGCCGGGCGCCGATGTTCGCCCTCTCAATGACGTCCACAATTTGCGCGAAGCTCAGCGGCCCTTCCACGGTTGGGTGAGAGGCATGGCGTTCGTCCTGGGTCAGGTTGGACATCGCCCACTGCGTCAGGGAGCGACGGTCATCGACGATTCCCCTCACGCTGCCTTGCGAGACCCCGGAGCCAAACGGCGAGCTACCCGTCGGTGCGTGGGGATCGACCACGGTTCTTCTGATGCTCAGGGACACGTCCTCAGGGTCGACCGGCGGGTATTTCGCCTTGATGACATCGGCGAGCAACTGACGGGTCCGGTCACGAAGCGCGTCCATGGTGGCCAGCGTCACCGGGTCCGGCGGCGGGGGCTGATCCGTCAGGGCGTTGTGCAGGGCTCGCGTCGCCGCCCACCATGCCAGGCGATCGCTGGCGGTAACGTGCGGGTTGCCGTGCAGCCAGTCATTGAGTCTCTTGAGGTTTAGCCGCAGTTCGCGCTCCTCCATGGCGTTCGCCAGGTCCAGCTTGTGGCCGATGTCCGCCGCCGCATCGACCCTGTTCATCCAGGCGGTGATTTCTTCCGATGTCGCGGGACCGTCCAGCACGGCATCGCGCACGGCGGTTTTCTGCCCTGTCCGCAGTTCCGTGACCAGGCGCGCGAGGAAGTGCTCGGTGACAGGCGCGATGTCGACTTCATCCCCAGCGTTGCCGTCTTTAGCCAGGCCGGCCGTGAGCGCCACCAGGGTGTCGTACAGTTGCAACGGCTGGCCCGGGCGGTACAGCACGGCATGTCCCGAATCGCTGGTGTTGTCATGCCGCGACAAGGCCACGGCGCCCGACACCGGTATGCTGAAGCCCCACCGGCGGGGTGTGATCCCCAGGCTGAACACCCCGGGTCGGACCCGTTCCGCCAACTGTGCGCGAGACGCTGCGTCCGGCGCCGACAACGCATGGTCGGTCAGCGCCTGATGCATCTGCGGGCTCAATGTCGTGTCCAGCCGATGCAGATCGGCCTGGACTTTTAGTTGCCTGGCGAGTTCGTCCGCCAGCCAGTCGCCGACGTTGCGGTCCTGGCTGAAGTCGGCCGGTTTGTTCCAGAACTCATCCAATGCACGGGTGAGCAGTCGTTCATAGAGCGCCGGCGTGGCGCTGATCAGCCGCTTGATTTCAGTTTTTGCGGCGCGCTCGTTCAGGGCGACGGGCGCTGCGGTGGTGCCGTCCCGATGGGTGACAATCTCGATGTCGTCCAGGTCACGGAAGAACGCCCGCGGATCGATCCTGCCAGCGACGACTTGCAGCAAAAGCGTCTCGAGCAAGCGGGTGTCCGTCACCGTCTTACCGGTTGCCGGGTCATCGGCTGTGCGCTGCGCAGGCGCGATCATCTCTTCTCGCAGCGTGCGCACGGACAGCTCGTGCACCGTCATGCTGCCCGCCAAGGCAGGGAAGGTTCTCCTGAACCAATAATCCAGGTGTTGCCTCATCACATTGGAAGGCCTTGGGATGGCGTCGTTCAGGCGGATCATCTGTTGCTGCGACGCCTTGAGCTGGCTGATCAGCGGGGCATCCGGCAGCGCTGCGCTGTCGGCGAACGGTAAGTCATGGGACGTTGTAAGGGAGGTGTGTTGCACTGCTTTTCTTCCTGGAGGAATGTTGGCAGTACAACCTATTCAGGAAAAGTTCGGGTGGGTGGTATATAGGTACCGCATGCGGGGAGGGGCGATAGCGTAAGAAGATCTCTATCTCAGTTCCCAGTATCTGCCTATTTCTCAAAATGGATGACTCGTTAAAGCTATGGTCAAGCACATCGATCCAGATTTGACGTTGTTGAAGATGCCTTCTCTCAAGGCCGTCAAGTCCTTCGTGGCAGCCGCCAAATATCAGAGCTTCACCCGTGCCGCAGAGGCGCTGTGCGTGACCCAGGCAGCGATCAGTCGGCAAATTCGCGAGCTTGAAACGTACCTTGGCGTAGAGCTGTTCAGGCGAGTAGGTCGTGCGGTCGAGTTGACCGAAGCAGGCGCCATTTTCTTCGACGCAGCGCAAATGTCATTCGTAAATATCTCCCAGGCGGCTGAGCGCATCCGCACCCATAACGCCGGGAAGCGCGTGCTGACCCTGTGCTGTTCTCCCGCATTTTCGGCGCTATGGCTGGCGGCGAAACTGCCTGCCTTTTTCAGCCAGAATCCCGATATTGATCTCAACCTGATCACCACCCAGAACTTTCTGTCGATGGAGCCTGGCATTCGCCCGGACATTTTCATCACCAAGATGGCCCGGATTCAGGATGGTTACCGCAGCTATCCGCTGTTTCACGACGTGATCTATCCGGTCTGTACCCCGCAATACCGAGACGCCCACCCGGAGTTGTCGAGCCTGGAAGGGCTGCGCAATGGTGTGCTGCTCAATCTCAGCCCCTATGGCCGCTCGCAGGTGGCGGAACATGTGGACTGGAATGTGTGGTTCGCCTTCCATAACGTCAATCTTGACGAGCGCCCGCACGACAGCCCTCACGTGCTCAATGCCAACGACTACAACCTCATCATCAGCATGGTGCTGACCCATCAGGGCGTGTCTCTTGGCTGGAACCACTTGGTGACAAAGCTGATTGACGACGGGTTGCTGGTGCGGCCGGTCGCTGAAGAAGTTGTGCTCAAGGAAAGCCAGCACTACCTGACGTTCAGGGAAGACCGCGAGCACGACGAGGCCTGTTGTCGGTTCAGGGACTGGGTGCTGTCGCAGTTCGAATGAATCGGCCATCCGCGACGCGAACGACATCCTGAGCGTCCAATCGATAACATTTTTTTATGCATTGCCCAGTGAAAAGGTTTCTTGTTGGCAAGCGCGTTCGACACGTAATCTTCACACAAGCCGCCAGTAATCCTCGGGTCGATGCAAGAGGATTCGAGGCGTGCAAAAGCCGATGGAGACCTTCCATACGTGCTGAAAATAAGAAACCGTCGTCACTGCCAATTGAGATAGATACGGTCTGACTATGTTGATTAAAGCGATTGCTCATCTGCCCTGTGTCGAACAGTGTCTGCCTGATGTAGAGGCCGTGTCTCGACCGAACGTATTCTAAAGTTTCAGCGTTTTTTCTGCGGCCTGCTCGATGTACTGAGTGGGTCTGGAAATGTGTCTCGCTGGGCGATTGCGAAAGAACATTGAAGTTCTTGCGTTGATAAAGGTTCAGGATTAAATCCTGAGTCAACGTCATCCTCACACCTGCGTTATTTGTTTTTACATCGGGGCACGTCCCGGAAATCAGATGGACTTTATTTCGTGTTCCAGGGCTTCGGCCGCGTACGTTTTGCTGTTGTTAATTGGCCGTTTCTTTTTAAACGCCACGGCCATTCCTATTCGGAGAATATCGTCTTGAAATTCGAAGGCATTTACACACCGGCGGTCACGCCGCATACGCCTGATGGTGAAATCGACTGGCGCGTCTTTTCCGAGGTTCTCGAATCTCTGATCGAAGCGAAAGTGCACGGGATCATCATTGGCGGTTCCACCGGCGAATATTATGCGCAGACTGCCGAGGAGCGCCTCAAGCTCGCCGCACATGCCAGGGAAGTCATCGGCAGCCGCGTACAGTTGATCATCGGCACCGGCGCCATTCGCACCGAAGACGCGGTGTTGTTTGCCGAGGATGCCAAGCGGATCAAGGCCGACGCGATCCTGGTGACCACACCGCCCTACGCGCTGCCGACCGATCAGGAAAACGCCATCCACGCGCTGACCATCGACCGCGCGGCCAATATGCCGATCATGTTGTACAACTATCCGGGTCGCATGTGTGTGCAAATGAACGAGGAATACCTCGCTCGGGTCGGCAAGTCCAAAAACGTAAAAGCCATTAAAGAAAGTTCCGGCGATATGGGCCGCGTTCATTTATTGGCCCGTGAATTTCCCCATATCGCCTTGTCTTGTGGTTGGGATGACCAGGCACTCGAGTTCTTTGCCTGGGGCGCCAGGAGTTGGGTGTGTGCCGGTTCCAACTTTCTGCCAAAAGAGCATGTTGCGTTATATGAAGCCTGTGTCGTCGAGAAGAACTTCGATAAGGGCCGCCAGATCATGTCCGCGATGATGCCGCTGATGAATGCGCTGGACGGCGGCAAGTTCGTGCAGTGCATCAAGTTCGGTTGTGAATTGAACGGGCTCGCAGTCGGTGACGTACGTGCGCCATTGCGTCCGCTCAATTCGGACGACAAACGCAGCCTGCAGACCGTCATCGCCAACGTGAAACGTACCGTCGCCCACATCACCTCGGGAGCCAACAATGCGTGATCTTCTGACTGCGGCCGAATATGCCGCCATCGCAAAGTCGATGTCGTTTCCGAACACCGCCTTCATCAATGGCGCCTTCAAGCCTGCGATTTCCGGCAATACCTTTGCCACCGTCAATCCGGCTACCGGCGAGCTTTTGACCGAGGTTTCGGCCTGTGCTGCCGAAGACGTGGACTATGCCGTCAGCAAAGCCAGGGAAGCCTTCGAAGATGGCCGCTGGAGGCTGCTGCCCCCTGGCGAGCGCAAGGCCGTGCTCCTGAAGTTCGCCAAGCTGCTGGAAAAGAATCGTCATGAACTGGCGGTGCTGGAAAGCCTGGACAGCGGCAAACCGGTGCGTGAATGCCAACTGGTCGACGTGCCAGACACCATTCACACCCTGCGCTGGCATGCCGAGGTGATCGACAAGCTTTACGACCACACCGCGCCGGTGGGCAACGATGCCTTGACCATGGTGGTGCGCGAGCCGATTGGCGTTGTGGGCTGTGTGCTGCCGTGGAACTTCCCGCTGTTGATGCTCGCCTGGAAGATCGGCCCTGCGCTGGCCGCCGGTTGTTCGGTGATCGTCAAACCCGCTGAACAAACCACCTTGACCACACTGCGTGTCGCCGAGCTGGCCTTCGACGCGGGTGTGCCCGCTGGCGTGCTGAACATCGTCACGGGTACCGGCAAGGACGTGGGCGAACCCCTCGGCCTGCACAAAGATGTCGACATGGTGAGCTTTACCGGCTCAACCGCAACCGGTCGGCGCTTCCTGCATTACGCCGCCGATTCCAATCTCAAGCGTGTAGTGCTCGAGTGTGGCGGCAAGAACCCGGCCGTGGTCATGGACGACGCCGAGGATCTCGACCTGGTCGCCGAGCAGGTGGTCAACGGCGCGTTCTGGAACATGGGCGAGAACTGCTCGGCGACTTCGCGCCTGCTGGTTCACGCATCGGTCAAAGACGAACTGCTCAAGCGCATGGGCGCCTATATCCGCGAGTGGAAAATGGGCGACCCGCTGGACCCGCAGAATCGCGTGGGCGCACTGGTCAGCAGCGACCATTTCGAGAAAGTGAAGTCCTACCTGGATTACGCCAGCACGAGCAATCTGGAAGCCGTGTATGGCGGCGATACTCATGACGGTGCCTTTATTCAGCCCACCGTAATCGACGGTGTGGATCGCGACAGCCGCCTGTTCCAGGAAGAGATTTTCGGCCCGGTGCTGTCGGTCACGACCTTCAACTCGATCTGCGAAGCCATTGCCCTGGCCAACGACACCCACTACGGGCTGGCCGCTTCGGTGTACACCGGCAACCTGCGCCGGGCGATCAAGCTGGCTCGCGAAATCCGTGCCGGGATCGTCACTGTCAACTGCTTCGGCGAGGGCGATGCATCGACGCCGTTCGGCGGTTACAAGGAGTCCGGTTTCGGTGGTCGCGACAAGTCAGTGTTCGCCCACGACCAGTACACCGAAATCAAAACCATCTGGATCGATGTGTCTGATCGGTCGGTTGACGAGACCGTAAAATGAGCGATCACACCATCAAGCGGCTGCCGGTAGACACCGGTGTTTCAGGCTGGGAGGCGATCTCCACGCGTTCCGCCCCTGTGCGAATGCTTGATGGGAACGTGTCGGCGGACTGGCTGATCATCGGTGCGGGATTCGCGGGTCTGTCGGCGGCGCGTCGGCTGTCCCAGCTACGTCCCGACGACACCATCGTGGTGGTCGACGCCCATGAAATCGCCAAGGGCCCTGCGGGGCGCAACTCCGGTTTCATGATCGATGTGCCCCACAGCCTGTCCTCCGGCGAATACTCGGTGGCCGGTGAGTCCGCCACTGCGCAGGAGATCGCACAGAATCGCTTTGCCATCGACTTTGCGGCTCAGGCTGCGGTTGAGTACGGCATGTCGCGGCAGACCTTCGACCCCTCCGGGAAGATCAACGCGGCAGCCACCGAGCGCGGCTTGAAGCTGAACCTCAAGTACGCGAAATCCCTGGCGAGGATCGGCGAGCGGCATGAGTTGTACGACGCCAAACAGATGCTGGAAATCACCGGCTCGAATTACTACCACGGTGGGTTGTATACCCCCGGCGCGGTGATGATTCAGCCGGCGCAGTACATCCGCGACCTGGCGCAGGGGCTGGGGCAGAAGATCAGCCTCTACGAGCGCTCGCCGATTGTCGAGCTGTCGAAGTCCGGGGCCGGCTGGGTGGCGAAATCCCACAAGGGCCGGGTCTCGGCGCCGAAAGTCATCCTTGCGGTCAATGGCCACATCGAAGACTTCGGGCATTTCAAGGGGCGGCTGCTGCACGTCTTCACCTACGCCTCGATGACCGCCGGATTCAGCCACGACGAATTCAAACGCAACGTGACCGGTCACGACCGCTGGGCGCTGCTGCCCGCCGATCCGATGGGCGCAACGGTGCGCAAGATCACCTCGAACGGGCAATCGCGCATCGTCATTCGCACCAAGTTCACCTACGACCCGACCATCACCGTGACGCCGATGCGTGTTGCGGCGGTGGCCGAAGAACAACGGCATTCGCTCGACGCACGCTTCCCGGAGTTGAAATCGACACCCATCGAATTCAGCTGGGCAGGGCGCCTGTGCCTGAGCCGCAACAGCGCGCCAGCCTTTGGCGAAGTGGAAGAAAACCTCTACGCCGCATGCTGCGAGAACGGTCTGGGCACGGTGAAGAGCACCCTGGCCGGGGTCATGGCCGCCGAGTTGGCAAGCGGTACGCAGTCGGAGTTTTTGCAGCGCTACAGCCAGGCTCCAGGGCCGAGCAAGTTGCCACCGAAGTTGTTGACTCAGTTGGGCGTCAGTTCAGTCATTCGCTGGCAGGCACTTAGGGCCGGTCGGGAAGGTTGAGGTCGAGTCGCAAGACCGAGGTTCGTTAAACATCCATAACCAGTTTTATAAACGTAGATCGGGGAACGCCATGAAGAAAATCTGGAAGGCAGTCTGTGCGGTTGCGGTAGCAGGCATGATGAGTCTGCCGGTTCACGCCGAAGAGAAAACCATCACCATGGGCACCATGAACTGGGAGGACTTGACCCCCATCACCGGCATCACCAAGAAGGTGCTCGAGGACTCTGGCTACACGGTCAAAGTGGTGGAGTTTTCGGAGTGGGGCATTGCCTATGCAGCCCTGACCAAGGGTGATGTTCAGGTTCTGGCCTCCCAGACCGATTACGCCGCCTCCGATTACTGGAACAAGAATAAAAACAGGCTCGAAAAACTGTCGCCGGTCTCGTTCGGTCTGTACCAGGGGCTGGCGGTGCCCAGCTATGTCGACATCGATTCGATCGATCAACTCAATGCCAACGCAGACAAGCTCGGCGGCAAGATCATTGGCATCGAGCCAGGGTCAGGCTTGATGAGCGATGCCAACAACGTGGTCAAGGCCTATGACCTCAAGCTGAAACTGGTCGAAGGCAGTACCGCTGCGATGACCGCCGCGCTGAAGTCTGCTGTGGACCGCAAAGAGTGGGTGGCGGTCACGGTGTGGGATCCGTCCTGGATGACCAAGAAATTCGACCTGAAGTTTCTGAAAGACCCCAAAGGCATCTTCCCGCCGCTGCAAGGCTATTACTGGATCGGCCATAAAGGTTTCGCCGAGGGCAATCCACGTGCCCGTGAGCTGATGGCCAGTGTTTACGTGCCTATCGCCGACATCACCGCCATGAACGCCGAGGTCAAGGACGGCAAGACCATGGATGAGGCCGTCAAGGGCTGGACCGACAGTCACGCCGATTTGTTGAAGCGCTGGGAAAACGTCAAGAAGTGAAACACAACGCTTTTTTTGCCACTGCCGCCTTTTGATCAATGAGAGAAGTCAGCCAAAACTGACTCGACGGGTTACGACATGACAACGGCTAAAATTGACACTAACGAAGTGCTGGTAGATTGCCAGAATGTCTGGAAAATCTTTGGGGAAAGCGCACCTGCCGCGATGCAAGCTGTCGTTCAGCAGGGGCTTACCAAGACCCGGATTCTGCAAGATTACAGCTGCGTGGTCGGGGTCTCGAACGTCAGTCTCCAGGTCCGCCGTGGAGAGATCTTTTGCATCATGGGATTGTCCGGCAGTGGCAAATCCACCCTGATCAGGTTGCTCAACAAGCTGATCACCCCAAGTTCCGGAAAGGTCCTGGTCAAGGGCAAGGATCTTTCTACGCTTTCAGCGGCACAATTGCGCGAAGTACGCGCCCGGCACATCGGCATGGTCTTCCAGAGCGTGGCCCTGCTGCCCAACCGCACGGTGCTGGAAAACACCGCGTTCGGCCTGGAAGTGCAGGGCATCGGCAAGGCCGAGCGCTACAAGGTGGCTGAGCGTGCGCTGGCGAAAGTGGGCCTGAGCGAATGGTCGCAGCGTTACCCCAGCGAGTTGTCCGGGGGCATGCAGCAACGTGTCGGCTTGGCCCGGGCGATCACTGCCGACCCGGAAGTGATTCTGATGGACGAGCCGTTCAGCGCCCTCGACCCGTTGATCCGCCGCCAGCTACAGGACGAGTTCCGCCAGCTGACGAAAGAGCTCGGCAAGTCTGCGGTGTTCATTACCCACGACCTGGACGAAGCCATCCGCATCGGCGACCGCATCGCGATCATGAAGGACGGGGTAATCATTCAGGTGGGTACCGCCGAAGAAATCGTCCTCAAGCCTGCCGATGATTACGTGGCCGAGTTCGTCGCGGGCATCTCGCGCCTGCATCTGGTCAAGGCCCACTCGGTGATGACCCCGGTCGCGCCGTTCAAGGCGGCCAACCCCGGCTGTGATATTGCGCGACTGATCAAGACCAGGCTCGATGCGGACATCAACGAGCTGATTGGCCTGACCGTGAAATCCGAGCGCGATGCGTTGGCGGTGGTCGATAACGACGTGGTCGTAGGGATCATCACGCCTCGTGATCTGCTGCGCGGTGTGCAGGGAATTGCGAATGAATTCTCAGCCTCGTCAGCGACCGCTGCGCTGGAGGCTTCGGCATGAGCACTCCCGACTTTTCCAGTCAGTTCGATTCGGCCATCGATTCCAGCCTGGAGTGGCTGGCCGATCACGGCGAGTTCCTGTTCAGCGCGGCCAACGATGCGCTGACAGCGGTCTACAAAGGCGTGCTCTGGTGCATCGCCTTGCCGCCGTTTTACGTCATTGCGCTGCTGTTCGCGCTGATCGGCTGGCGCTTGATCGGCCTTCGTTTCGCGATTCTGTCGGGGCTGGCACTGATGTTTTGCGCTTTTATCGGGCTGTGGCCGGAGACCGTGAGCACCCTGGCTCTTGTCCTCACCGCGACCTTTCTGGCGCTGTTGGTTGCAATCCCGTTGGGCGTGGTCGCGGGGCTCGCGCCTGCATTCGACCAGGTGGTCGATCCGTGTCTGGACCTGGTGCAGACCATGCCGCCCTACATTTATCTGCTGCCTGCCATTGCGTTGTTGGGATACGGCCCTGCCACTGCGTTGTTGGCGACTTTCATTGTCGCGCTGCCACCGGCCTTGCGCCTGACTTCGCTGGGCATTCGCATGACCCCCAAGGAGTTCATCGAACTGGGCGACGCCAGCGGTGTGACCGGGATGCAGATGTTCTTCAAGATCCGCCTGCCATTCGCGATGCCCAGCATCATGGCCGGCGTCAACCAGAGCCTGATGATGGCGTTCGGCATGGTCGTGATCGCCGGGATCGTCGGTTCCGGCGGCCTGGGAGAGTCGATCTACGGCGCGGTGCGCACGCTGGACATCGCCAAGTCGATCAACGCGGCCATCGCCATCGTCATCCTGACCATGATCCTCGACCGCCTGGCGCAGAGTGCAGCGCGGCCTCGTATGGGAGAAAGCCAATGAGCATCGCCGACCTGCGTTTTTCCCCCGGTGAGTTTCTAGCCCCCGTCGTGGACTGGCTCAACGCCAATCTGCATGGTTTGTTCGTCGCCATCAGCCAAGTGGTAGAGGCTGTGCTGGGGCTGGTCGAGCACCTGTTGCTGGCGCCTCATCCCTACGTCATGATCGCCATCGTCTTTGTTGCCGCGTTCATCTTCGCCACCAAACGTGTGGCGGTGTTCGCGGCGTTGATGTTGGCGTTCTGCCTGTTCTCTGGCCTGTGGGTCGCGTCGATGCAGACCATCGCGCTGGTGTCCGTGTCGGTGCTGATTTCGGTGGCGATTGCCTTCCCGCTGGGTGTTCTGGCCGCTCGGGTCAAGCGCGTAGACGATGCGTTTCTGCCAATCCTCAACATCATGCAGACCGTGCCGCCTTGGGTGTATCTGATTCCGGCGGTGATCCTGTTCAGCCTGGGGCGTGTTCCGGCGATCATCGCCACCATCGTCTACGGCATTCCGCCGATGCTGCGCCTGACCACGCTGGCGTTCAAACAACTGCCCAAAGACCTGCTGGAACTGGGGCAAGCGTCCGGTGCGTCGCCGAAGGACATTCTGTTCAAGATCGAATTGCCGACCGCCGCACCCACGCTGCTGGTGGGCCTGAACCAGTGCATCCTGATGTCGCTGGCC